>SLFF01000142.1 GCA_007124395.1 Thermomicrobiaceae bacterium
CCTGGTCACCACGTACGAGTAGAACCGGCACTCCCGCGCCGCGAACTACCTCTTCTGCCACACTTCCGGTCATCCAGCGATGAATCCCACCTCTTCCGTGGGTCGACATCACGATGATCGGATCGACATGTTGGTGAGCCAGTTCAATGATCGACTGGGCCGGGCGACCACGGTCGGTAAATGTCGCAACTTTGCCGGATACGTTGCTGGCTCTTGCTTTCAGGTATTTTCGAATCTGCTCCATCTCGGGTTCATCTGCGCCAATTCGCCCAACCCGTGCAATCAGCAGATCAGAGCTGGTTCGTCCGGCGATTGCCTCGGCGATATTCAGCGCGCGCTCCGAGAGTTCCGAGCCGTCCAGCGGAACAATGACCGTACCAATCATGCTCTTTCACCCTTCGATCGTCTTCGAATACCAGGGCGCTCTCACTGGCGCCAGTAATCCCAATCATGCGACGCTTGTGGTGTCGCTCCGGTCAATTGAAACTGCCAACCATGACAGAGGCGTTACATTGCGGGGTGCCGTTCTCCGGGGCGATCAATAGCTGCCCCAAGCCATCTCTAACTGTAACGAATTCGACATGATTATCGTCTCTGCTACATGCGGTCGTCAGTAGCCTATCACTACTATGGTGAATACAGGAGCTGCCGGCGGCCGGTTAGCTGTTCACGAGTTGCATACAGGGAGGGCTTCGATGCCGTACGAAGAGTCGTTCGACAACGCGGTAATCCTGAGAATCGGCTCACTCGATATTCGATACTACCTGCGTGAGCCATCACCAGACCATTGGAATGCAATCGGGGTGATCGAACGCCACGACCTTGCCGATGGCCGGGATCAGATTGCAGGCTACAAGATGATCGTGGGTGTTGGTGTGAGCGAGGATGAGGCAATTGGTGACTTGATTGCCCGCGTTCTGGTCGGACAATCTGGGGGGCCGATGTTGCCGCCCGCAACGACATCAAAACGCATATACCGGATGTGACGAAATCCTGATAGTCGGTGATTACGAGAACGGACCACTGGGAAACCCAGTGGTCCGTTTGCATTCGCAGGACGCGATCAGTCGGATTGATTTAGTTCTCGTACTCCTTGAGGAAGGACTCGAAGCTGCGGTAGTGATTCTGCTCTTCTTCAAGAATCGCCACTACCATATCCTGAGTTACCCAGTCGACACCGTCACATGCTTCGATGAGCCGGTTGTAGTGATCCAGTGCTCCTTTTTCGGCCTCCATCACGCCCTTGATGACATGGGCGACATCAGTCGATTTATCAGGTGGCTGAAGGAATCGCTGCTCCGGGCTGAAGTCAGCGGAGCCAGGAACAACCCCGTACAGATCCTTGATTCGCTGGGCGAAGCGCTGGGCGTGAGCCAGTTCTTCCTGAATATCTCCTCGAAGTGATTCGGCAACCTCTTCGGCGCGAATTCCGTCAAGGTTGACTGATGCCTGGATGTAATTCATAACCGTTTCGATTTCCATCCAGTAGGCGCGCGTCAACAGCTCAACGATCTTCTGTCGCTGCTCAGTGTTGTTAGTTCCAAGAATATCTTTTGACTGACCAATGCCTGCCATCTATGAGACCTCCTGTAGATCGTGACGGGTGTGTCTGTTCGAATTCAGCGGGCGGTTTCACGCCCTGTCACAACTTACTTGCAAGTCACGGGCCGTCGTTCTCGATATCAGCCGCCCGGGGAACGCTGAAGCAGAATCGAGACCCGCCATCCTCGGGAAGCTCCAGCCATAGCTGACCACCGTGCGCCTCAACGATCATTCGAGACAAATACAGTCCAAGCCCCATACCACCTGTAGTCTCCCGGTCCCGGCCACGCTGGAAGCGATCGAACAGCAGCGGAAGGTCATCCGGGTCTACGCCGCGTCCGTAATCCCTGACGCTTATGATGATCATGCCGTCCATGGATTCGGCGTCGATGTCGATCGGGCTGTCCCCAGGGACATATTTGACTGCGTTCTGAACGAGGTTGCGCAGCACTTGATCGAGGCTATCGACATCTCCCGTCGCCAGCATGTCGCGCGTCTCACCGATCCGGATCTCGCGCTCAGCTTTCACCGCGTCAGTGCCACGGATCGCGCGTTGAATCAGAAGTCGGACATTAACCGGTTCCTCGTCGATCTTGAATCTGCCGGCACGAATATTGGCCAGCTGAACCATGTTTTCGACGAGGCTAGCCAGGCGCTTGCTCTCCGAGAAGATATCGTTGAGGATCTCTGCGCGGGTATCCTCCTCCAGATCGAGTCCTGATTCCATGAGCAGATACGAGCCGCCATGGATCGTGGTCAACGGAGTACGCAGCTCATGAGACACAAGTGAGAGGAAGTCGTCCTTGATCTGCTCCGCGTCCTTCAGAAGCGTGATGTCCTGGAAGACGAGCGCGGCTGCGCCGATCGATCCGTCAGCCTGCCGCAGCGGGGCAGAGTTGACCAGCAACGTCAGCCGCTCACCATCTTCCCGCTCTAGCTGGATTTCGCTTCTGGCCACCGTCTCGCCATAGCGAAGTGACCGGACGACCGGGATCTCCTCGTTCGGGATCCGTTCCCCGTCGGGGGAATAGCGAGGGTTGCGATCAAGGAACACCTGGAGTGGCAGCGAATCCGAAAGATCCCACCCGAGGAGGAGCGATGCCTGCCGATTGGCCATCGTGACCCGTTCGGGATCGCTCTCAATGAGAACCACCGCCTCGGGGAGTTGATCGATGATGAACCGGAGCCTCTCTTGCTGGAATTCCAGGGTTGCATACAGATTGGCATTCTCGATCGCCACCGCCGCATGTCGTGCGAGGAGCTCGACCAGGCGCTCATCTTCAGCGGTAAACTCGTTGGCAAATCGTTTCTCGGTAAGGTAGAGGTTTCCGAGCACCCGGCCACGGGCGCTGATCGGCACCCCGAGAAAGCTCTTCATCGGTGGATGATTTGGTGGAAATCCGACTGACGATGGATGTTGGGAGAGATCACGGATGCGCATCGATCGCTGTTCTGTGATCAACGCGCCCAGAAGGCCCTTGCCACGGGGCAATTCGCCGATTGCTGCGTGTTCGGCCGGCCCGATTCCCGCAGTAATAAATGATTCAAGTTCACCGTGAATTCCCGGAACTCCGAGTGCCGCATAGCGGGCACCGGAAACCGTACGAGCCAACTCGACGATCCGGTTCAAAACATTCTCCAGCGAATGCTCACCGGTGATCGCGATAATCGCCGAGCTCATCAACTCGAACTGACCGGAGACTTCCAGTCGCTCCCGCTTCTCGTCCTCAATCAAGGAGAGCCCGACCGCCGCGTTCTGGACTGCGGTGGCCAGACGGGCTTCGGCATCTGGTGTGAGAACCGGTACATCGGGATCATCCGACGGAACATCCGCACGAGCGTACGGCCCTGCCACGATGATTGCCGCCGTCTGGTCGGAGTAGCGGCTTCCGAGGTAGAGACGATCGCTGTATGTGAACGTCTGACTGACAGCGCGAATGCCGACCACTGTCTCAAGCGCACTCTGTTGGACCTCTGGCTCTAGCTCTCGCAGAGGCGCCACGTTCACCCCGGTCAACACAGTGATATTCCTCAGGAGCGGCTCGGCAGTAGCGTATGGCATCGTCTACTCCCCGTCTTGCGGCGGTTCCAGGCGATAGCCCATGCCGGGAAAGGTCTTAATGAGTGTCGGGTGTTCCCGGTTTTCTTCGAGTTTGGCTCGTAGTCGACTCACCCAGGTTCTCAGGTAGTACGTTTCGTCCC
>SLFF01000098.1 GCA_007124395.1 Thermomicrobiaceae bacterium
CCGCAATCAATGAACAAACCCGTCTATCACGGGGCCGAGCCCGTTCCGGCTCGGCTATCTACCATTCACGAAGGAGATCGTTTTACCTATGACCACCGGACCAGCTCGCGTTCGTTTCGCCCCCAGCCCCACCGGAGATCTCCACGTTGGCGGTGCCAGAACCGCGTTGTTCAACTGGATCGTCGCCCGGCAGACCGGCGGGCAGTTCATCCTTCGTATCGAAGACACCGATCAGAACCGCCTCGTCGGGGAATCGATCGACGGCATCCTGGAGTCGATCCGCTGGCTCGGTCTGGACTGGGACGAAGGCCCGCTGGTGGACGGCCCGCACGCGCCGTACTTTCAGTCACAGCGGCTCGATCTCTACACGCGGTACGTCCAGCAACTGGTCGATGCCGGCCATGCCTACCCCTGCTTCTGCTCGGCCGAGCGCCTGGCCGAAGTCCGCGAGCAGCAACGCGCCCGTAAAGAGCCACCGGGGTACGATCGACATTGCCGTAACCTCAGTAAGGAAGAGGTGCAGGCGAAGTTCGATGCCGGGGAGACCGCGGTCTATCGCTTCAAGATGCCGCTCGATGGCGAGACATCCTTCTACGATCTGCTTCGCGGCGAGATTTCCTACGAAAACCGCAACCTGCAGGATCTCGTGCTGCTGAAGACCGACGGCTACCCCACCTACCATATGGCCAACGTCGTCGATGATCACCTCATGGAGATCAGCCACATCATGCGCGCCGACGAGTGGATCCCCACCGCGCCGCTGCATGTTCAGATGTACCAGGCATTCGGCTGGGAGCCACCGATCTACGCCCACATGCCCGTCGTGCTGCGTCCGGATGGTAAGGGCAAACTCAGCAAGCGGGATGGCGCCGTCGGAGTGCTGGAGTATCAGCAGAAGGGCTACCTGCCGGAGGCCGTCGTCAATTACCTGGCGCTGCTCGGCTGGGCCTACGATGACAAGACCGAGATCTTCACCATCGACGAGTTGATCGAGAAGTTCAACGTCGAGAAGGTCAACCCGTCACCGGCCCGCTACAGTTTCGAAAAACTGGAGTGGATGAACCAGCACTACATCAACCACGTCCTGGAGTTGGACGACGTCGCGGCCCGTTGTGTGCCGTTCCTCGTCGATGCCGGGCTGGTCGATCCCGTTGCCGCCGACACCACCACCGGAGAGTTCGCCAGGGTGCGGGACACCATCGAACTGGTGAAAGACCGACTCAAGTACCTGACCGAAGCGACGGAGCTGGTCGACTTCTTCTTCAAGGACGAAACCGACGACTACGACGCCGAGACCCTGGTGCCCCGCAAGACCGAGCCGGAGACTGCCCTGGCTGGCCTGAACGCCGCCCGGGAAGGCCTGGCCGACATCGACTTCTCCGATGAAGAAGCGCTCGAAGCCAAACTGCGGGAGCTCGCCGGAGAGATCGGCCTCAAAGCCGGACAGATGTTCATGCCGATCCGCGTCGCCGTCAGCGGCCGCACCGTCTCCCCCGGATTGTTCGAGACCTTGCGCGTCCTCGGCCGGGACACCGTCCTCGCCCGCATCGACATCGCCATCCAGAAACTCCAGGCCCACACCGCGTAACCAGAATCCCCTGATTAAACGGCTCCCCTCTCCCAGCATTGGGAGAGGGGCCGGGGGTGAGGGCCATCGCCCCTGTCACCCCGACGAAGGAGGGGCCTTCCGCCTTCTTTGTCGCGCATGGCCGACGACGAGCCTCACAACAGGGAAGATCCCTCCTGCGTCGGGATGACAACAAGGAACGCTCGGGATGACCGCCATATTTGACATAGGAGCGTGAAACGCGAACAGACGGGCCAATGTATGGTCCGCCTGTTCGGATACTCTGGTGTCGGAATGTACGGCTTCGACTCGCTCCTACCCACTCACCGGCTGTACCGCAGCCTTCGGAGCCAGGCGACCTTCCATCTCGGCGACGGCGACGAAGGCCACGCCGCTCAACAACGCCAGCGCACCCCAGAGCTCACCAACGCTCGATGCCTGGTTCGGCATCATGATCGAGGCGAAGCCGAACATCATTAGCGAGAACGCGGCCGAGTACGCCGGAACCCGCCAGCCTGGCCACTTCATCGATGCGAAGACGCCAAACAGGATGATCTTCACCGCCATCGCGGCACCACCGGCCCAGTGACCCAGTTCACCATGAACCAGCTCTGGTCCGCGCTGAAGGGCGGCCTCACTCAGGGCAAACCCGAATAGCGGCACGGCGATGATTGCGGTGGTGATCAGTAGCATTCGGCTGGGCATAGCGCTCGGCATCTCGGCTCGTCCCGGCATCTGGTGACGGAACATCGCGAAGATGATCCCGGCCACGATGACCGCCATGATCGGATAGATGATGACCGGTGGCCAGACGAAGAGCCCCAGTAAGCCACCGATCGGATAGGAGATCCCGGTGGCAATCGCAACCTTGGCGACTCCGAACGCCCATTGTGGTCGCAAAATCAGGATCAATCCGATCGCGGTATAGATGACCCCACCCACGCCGCGCATCACGATGTGAAACTGGTGAGCGCCACCGTCCAGATTGTCGCTCCATCCAGTAAAGATCATCGCCGCGCCGAACTCCGGCGGTCCGGCCATCAAAAACACGATGATCAGCCCGAGAATCCCGAGCCCGATCCGCTTGCCCCGCGTGACCTTCAATGTTGCACCATTCTGTCGTTCCATGAAAACACTCCCCAATGCCATTCACTCATCATCAGCAGTCAGTAGCCCCAGAGGTCCCACGCTCGGCTCTGGCCTCCTCTCAGCCTGCGTCGACTGACTCCACCCGACCGGTTGAGCCATCGACCACCACGATTTGTCCGTCTGTGAGTTTTTCGGTTGCGTTGACCGTGGCGACCACCGCCGGAATCCCATGCTCCCGGGCGATGATTGCCGGATGGGAAAGCGAGCCGCCCTGGTCGGTCACCAGTGCCCCGGCGGTCCCGAAGAGCATCGTCCAAGAGGACGACGTCGACGGGCAGACCAGCACGTCCCCAGCCTCGAGCCGGGAGAATTCCTGCTCGTTCCGGATGATCCGGACTGTGCCCTGGTATCGCCCCGGTGACGCCGGAACTCCGGAGATCACTCCGGCTTCTGATGTCTGAGCCTGTCTCGGGGCACGAAGTCGATCCATTGCCCATGTCAGGCCTACATGGATATCCCGAGCCTCCTTCGGCAGCCCGCGGAAGTCCGGCATAGCAGGCTCGACGCCGATCGTATCCGGCCCCGGGTTTGCAAGGGTCCAGCGAGCTTCCATCCGGCGGCGGTGTGCCGTATCCCCCAGGTCGTTGGGAGCTCTTCCCCGGATGGCCGCCTGCACTTCTTCGAAGGTGCAATAGAAGACATCGTCGCGAGTTCTGAGAACACCTTGCTCCTGAAGCCGCCGTCCCACTTCCAGCAGGCCGAAGCGCAGCAGTCCCCACGGATGCGCCAGTGTGAGGTAGACATTGGAATCACGCGTCCCATAGGCGAGGCGAGCGCGCTCAAGTGTCTGGTCGAATCGCATTCTGTCGGATTCAGACCGCATCGACAGGAGCGTGCTGGCTTCGTCCAGCGCTGCCTGAGCAATCGTGTCGGCAGTGTCTGCTTGATTGCCGGGTTCCCCGCGGAGTCGATCGCGGATAAATTGAAGGGTGAGCGATGGCTTCTCCTGATAGGTCAGGTTTGCCAGATCGTTCTGGATCAGCCGTGCTCCATATGTCTCCAGGTGCCGATCGATCTCGGAGGCAATC
>SLFF01000205.1 GCA_007124395.1 Thermomicrobiaceae bacterium
AGTGCTTGGACTCGGCCCGATGGACTCTCCGACGCTGGGCATGACCATCTACTGGGTTCAGTTCAACGCCGCACTTCTCCATGGCATGTGGTGGTGGTTCCTGCCGCCGATTATCGTCATCATCATGCTCTTCGTTGGTCTCTTTGCTACCTCAGTGGGGCTCGATGAGCTTGCAAATCCGCGAACGCGCCGCGCTGTCTAGGACCTGCCCAGGACGGCCCGACGAAAACGAGAAAAAGACGGCCCAGGTGGGCCGTCTTTTCCGTGCCTTCTGATCTTCCGCACCAGAACAACCCACCGTTCGGCAGATGCATACCACTGACCGACTCAGTATCTTTTACAAACTGGGCACATTCCTCTCAGAACAGGCATCCATATGGACCCTGATTGAATTCGTTCAAGACTCGTCCACATGTTTGACTCTTGAACAACTATTGACAGTTTGTTCCGCAATACGTACCATTCAGTCAACTTCCAGTACTGACGCGGGACTGTATACAGCACCGTCAGTAAAAGGTGAATCAGAAGGAGTGTGTTTTCGAAACGCGCGTGGGTCGCTGTACCTGCTTTCGCTGTGGCGGTGGAAGCAGAGTCTGCGTTGCCAGTACTGGTGTGTAGCGGCGTTGTGCTGTTATGTTGAGGAGGACAAGAAACCTATGGCAGAGAATCGTGCACTGTCTGCACTGGCTACAGACGTTCTGCAAGGACGCATTGGACGTCGAGATCTGCTCAAGCGAGCCGCAATTCTCGGTGTTGGCGGATCAGCCCTCGCCGGCCTGCTGGCCGCATGCGAAGACGAATCAGACGATACCGAAGACGTTGCTGCCGACGAACCAGATGACGATGAAGAAGAAGAACCTGCTGACGAACCTGATGATGACGAAGACGATCAAGAAGAAGAACCGGACGACGATACCGAGGTAGAGGACGACGGCGAAGACATTCCAGAAGATGCAGAAATTGACCTCGAAGAGGTTGATGACATCGCTCGAGAGCGAACTCTCTTTCTTCGCTGGGGTGGCCAGGAAGGTCGATTTATCGATCACGAACTCTGGAACGGTTACGCCATCGGCGCCAACCACCAGAACGGCCTCGGCATCCTGTATGAGCCGCTCGCATTCTATAGTGCGTTCGCCGACGAGACGATCCCCTGGCTGGCCGAAGACTGGGAGTTCAACGAAGATTCGACCCAGTTGACGATCAACCTGCGTCAGGGAATCGAGTGGAGCGATGGCGAGCCGTTTACGGCCGAAGACGTCGCCTTCACGCTCAATCACCTGAAAGAGATCGGCTCCGAAGTCCGCTGGGGCGGCGACGTCCAGCAGTTCGTCGACGAAGCCGAAGTTATCGATGAGCATACGGTTCTCGTGAACTTCGAAATCCCGGCACCACGGTTCATGTTCTTCATGACCTACAAGTACGACATCGGACTCTATATGATTCCGAAGCACATCTATGAAGGCGAAGACTGGAGCACGTTCACCTGTTTCGACGTCGATGCCGGACTCCCGGTCACTACCAGTCCGTGGGAAGTCGTCTTCTCCTCTCCAGAGCAGAAGATCATCGACCGACGTGACTCATGGTGGGCGGTAGATCAGGGGCTTGTTGACGAACTTCCACGCGTTGAGCGTGTTGTTTACCTGCCCTTCGGTGATGAAACCGGTGTGGCACAGCAGCTCATTTCCAACCAGATCGACTGCTCGCTCGACCTTCGCCCGCTCACGATCGAGCGCGTCATGCAGGACAACCCGTCGATCACAACTCACACGGGAACCGAGCCTCCGTATGGTTATGTCGACTGGTGGCCGACTGCCCTCTTCGTGAACAACGAAGTCTCTCCGTTCGATGAAGTCAACGTTCGCTGGGCAATCAGCAACTACATCAACCGCGATCAGATTATCGAGGTTGGGTACGCTGGCGCCGGTAGTGCCTGGCCGCTTCCGCTGCCATCCTATCCGGGCCTGCAGCCGTTCATCGATCACATCTCGGACATCCTGGAGGAATACGACACACTGCAGTATGACCCGGATGAGGGCGATCGACTGATGGAAGAAGCCGGGTACGAAAAGAACGGCCAGGGCTTCTGGGAGCGCGATGGTGAGGTCTTCGAGATCACGCTCAACGGCTGGACTGTCTTCAATGACATCGGCCCGATCGTGACCGAACAGCTCCGTCAGGGCGGATTCGATGCTGACTACGCCAACCCACCTGACTGGGCTGACATGCTCCAGCAGGGCAACTATGAGGCCGGGTTCAACGGTCACGGCGGTAGCGTGAGCGGTGACCCGTACTTCACCCTCCGTCTGTTCCAGAGTGCAACCACCGTTTCCCCAGCTGGTCACCAGACCAACTTCACGCGCTGGGTCAACGATGAATACGACGAGATCGTTGACGAAATGGCGGTTACCGCGCTGGACGACGAGGAAGCCTTGCTCGACCAGTTCCACCGGGCAATGGAGATCTGGGTACCGGAATTGCCGAACATCCAGATTCAGGAGTGGTACCACCGAATTCCTATGAACCAGACCTACTGGACTGGCTGGCCGGATGAGAACAACATGTACGTCAACGGCGCCTTCTGGCACCTGACGTTCCAGCTCATCCTGAACGAACTCGATCCCGCTCAGTAGAGAGCATCCAGCCGGGGGGACTTCGAGTCCTCCCGGCTATTTCGTACATCACGATGTATTGTCAACGTCCGCCCAGGTACCGGCTCTCACAATTACGCGGTTGAAGAGTCTGGGGCAAGCGGGCGATTTGTGCAATCTGGGACGAGACAGTAACGGTCGTTTGCAGCGCAGCAACACACCTCTGTCGAAACCGAGAGTTGAGGGCCTCAGTGCGATTGGATTATGTAGTCCGGCGGGTGTTTCTATTCTTTATCATCACCTGGCTCGCCGCCACGCTGAACTTCTTCCTGCCCCGGATTTCCGGTCAGGATCCGGTTCGGGAGAAGCTCCTCCAGCAGGCCATGTCCGGTGGCTATGTCCATACCGGCATGGAGGACATGGTGGCCGCGTACGAGCAGAAGTTCGGTCTCGATCAGCCACTCTGGGAGCAGTACTTTACCTACCTCGGCCAGATGGCCCGGCTTGATTTTGGCTACTCTATTGCCAATTATCCCCGTACTGTCTGGGCGATTCTCGGTGAATCAGTTCCCTGGACCGTTGGTCTGCTTCTGACCACGACGGTTATGGCCTTTGCGATCGGCACGGTTCTCGGTGCGCTGCTCGCCTGGCCACGCGCCAGCAAGATCGTCCACATTCTCTTTCCACCATTGCTGACGCTGTCCGCAATTCCGTACTTTTTGCTCGGTCTCGTGCTGATCTATATCTTTGCCTTCCAGCTCAACTGGCTGCCGCTCTTCGGTGGCTATACCGCAGGAACATTCCCTGACATGAGCTGGGGACACGCGATGGACATCTTGAGACACTCCATCCTGCCCGGTTTATCCATCCTGCTTTCCTCCCTGGGCTTCTGGGCTCTCGGTATGCGCGGCATGATGGTCACCGTCCAGGGCGAAGACTATATGACCTACGCCGAAGCGATGGGTGTCAAGAACCGGACACTCTTCTTCCACTACGCAATCCGGAACGCGCTGCTGCCGCAGACCACTCAGCTCGGGCTGGCGCTCTCCACGATTCTTTCCGGCGCCATTCTCGTCGAGGTGATCTTCAGTTATCCGGGAATCGGCACCGTGCTCTATCAGGCAATCCGGCAGTTCGACTACTTCCTGCTGC
>SLFF01000280.1 GCA_007124395.1 Thermomicrobiaceae bacterium
TCCCGGCCTGCTGGAGCCAGTCTCCAAGTGGCTGAGCTTCATCGGTATCACCACGGCGGTCGGGGCCGTCTTCGCCTGGCTCTGGGCGATCCGTCCGGCGATGCTCGAACACGGCCAGCGGGAGTTGCCAGTTGCCCGACGACGAGCCAGAGGGCTGGCACTGATCGGCCTGGGCATCGCGATTCTCGGCAGCATTCTGGCACTGAGCGCTCAGACGATCGTGGTAACACTCGGGTTCAGCGTCGCTGACGTGATCGATACCCTGTTCTCGACCCAGTACGGGCTCTTCTGGGGTCTTCGTATGCTCCAGTTCGGGATGCTAGGGGTGATTCTGTTCTCAGGGGCGCTCTGGAGACAGAGCCGGGTGCGCCGGACAGGCTGGGTTGCCCTCGGAATCGCCGCGCTGGCGCTCCTTCCGTTCTCGATGTCCAGCCACGCCGCGGCTGTCTCGATCGGTACCACGGTGGCGATCGTCAACGACTGGTTCCACCTTGCGGCAACAGCCGTCTGGATCGGTGGCGTCATCGCCTTGATGGGTGCCGCGATCCTGCCCACCCGGGACTCTGAGCCAGAAGAGCGACGAGCCATCTACGCCGATCTCATCCCCAGATTCTCTACCCTGGCGATCATCAGTGTGGTGATCCTGACCGTCAGCGGCATCTACTCCAGCTGGCTCCAGGTCGGCAGTGTCACTGCGATGCAGGAGACCGAGTATGGCCGGACACTTGGACTCAAGCTACTGCTGTCAGTCCCGCTGTTCGTGCTCGGAGCCGTCAATCTTCTGGTGATCGGCCCCTGGATGAAGCGGGCAGCGACCGCAGGAAAACACTTCAGCCGGACGGTGGCCGCAGAGGTCGCGATCGGAGCGGCGGTGCTCGGAATCGTGGCGGTGCTGGTCAGCATGGCACCGGCCCGGGACACGCTGGAGAGCCAGGCAGAGCGGACGAACTTCCGCTTCGAGCATATGGATCTGACCACCGCGGTCTACATCTCTCCCGGAGCAGTTGGCCAGAACAACTACACGATCGATGTCATCCCAGACGATGGCCAGCTCCCGGAAGACACCACGGTAGAACTCCGGGTGGAGCGTGACGGGGTCCTCGGCGGGACCCGCGTCATCGACCTGGAACGCTTGCCAGCCGGCGACCGTGGCCGGTCGGTCCGTTTCGAAGCCAACGGGACTGACCTCAGCGTTCCCGGGACATGGGACATGGAAGTCGTCATCCAGCGTCCCGGCGAGACCGACTGGAGGATCGATCGATCCTTCGAGGTGCCGGAGATCCCGGCGCAAGATCAGGTACCCGGCCCACCGCCACGCTTCGAAGGCTTCCAGGCTATCGGGGTGCCGATCGGGCTGGCTCTGGCGGTCATCTTCGGCATCGTTGGCGCTCGACATCGCTTCCGTACCGAGCCAGATCGGATTCTCGGCTGGCTGGCGCTGATGTTTCTGGTGTTCTCCGCCCTGACGATCTGGCAGACCATTGTGGAAACAACGCCAACAACACAGGCACGCAATCCGATCCTTATGACTCCGCAATCGGTGGCCACCGGACATGAGATCTATCTGGAGCACTGTGCGGTCTGCCATGGTCCCGATGGCCGGGGGGACGGTGATATAGCTGGAGATCTTTCCCGGCCAGTAGCTGATCTGGGTGGTCCCCACGTGGAAATCCATACCGACGGTGATCTCTACTGGTGGATCATGGATGGAATCGACCCGGCCATGCCAGGGTTCGAGAGTGAACTCTCGGACGAAGAAGCCTGGCACCTCGTCAACTACATCCGTAGCCTGCGTGATCCTGTCGACGACTAGCCGGACTGACACCGGTGTTGCCTCGATCTGGCGAAATCGGTCCGCGCCTGGTGCGAAACCTCACTGTTCTGGATAAGATCAACAGACGAGCGAAACCGATTAATCGAATCGATCGTGCCTATGTCAGGGTGTCACTTGTGGAGCAGCTAACCGAGGCAGATGTCCCGAAGCAGCTTCCCAGAGCCTACCGTGTCCGGTTGCTGGCACGGGCTGTCTGGCGCCTGCGAGGTAACGATGTCAGCGCACTGGCGGCCGAGGCAGCCTATTTCACCATCCTGGCGATTGCTCCGCTTCTTCTCTTCCTGATCGCCGGGATCGCGTTGATCTCACAGATCGTGCCGATCGCGATGGTCGATGATCTGGAGCAGACCGTCGAGCGGATGGCACCCGGGGATACTGGCGAACTGCTCGTGCCACTCATCGAGGAAGCGGTCAACCGATCAGACAGCGGGATGTTGAGCTTCGGAATCATCAGTGCAATCGTCGTCGCGATGTGGTCCGGATCCAGAGCGATGATTTCGCTGATGAAGGGTTCGGCCCGGATCAGCGGAACAGAACACAGCCCACCGATGATCTGGAATCGAATCCTGGCGATCGCTCTGGCTGGATTGATGGGCCTCGTGCTATTGCTCTCGTTTGCCGTCTTCCTGTTCGGGCGGGGGATAGGCAGGTTGATCGCCGAAGGTATGCAGATGGGCGACAGCTTCGCCGAGATCTGGGTCTATCTCAGTTGGCCACTCATGGGATGTATCGTGCTGTTGATGCTCTGCATATTCTACTGGTTCGCTGGAGGCCGCTACACGGATCGACTCCGTTTTCTCTCGCCTGGGGCGATAATCGTGACGGTTCTGTGGGTCGCGGTGATGCTCGGAATGAGGGTCTTTCTCTGGGTGGTCGATCCAGTGAGTATCTACGGGGCGCTGGGGAGTTTCGTGATTCTGGTCGTCTTCTTTTACATCATGAGCCTGGCGTTCCTCTACGGGGCGGCGATCAACGCTGAAGTTCGCGAAGCCCACGCGCAGAGTTGATCGAGATCGACCGACTTCCTACTTCCCCTGACTCTCCAGTTTTGTCCGGGTGTTCCCCTTGCGAGCCGCAACACCAAAGATGATCCCTATCGCCCCGGCGGCGGTGCTCAGCAAGAACGGCAACAGCCAGACTTCACCGAGCGAATCATGCTGGCCGATCAGCATTCCCCCACCAACGCCGACGATCCACGGCAGCGGTGCAACCAGTAGCATCCAGCCAGAGGGACGCATGAATCCGGCTCCCATTGCCAGGAACAACCACAGAATCACGCCCACCGTGAAGACGATCGTGCCGGTAAAGTGAATAATCGTCGCCCCAAGCACACACCCGACGGCGATCGCGGTTCGAAATGTCTCCTGGTTCACCCTGCAGCCTCTCGCTGATGACGTAGCGTCGTCCCTGTCTCCAAGGGTACTGATTCTGCTCCAGATACGGTATGGCAGATATTCCGACATCGACCGGGGCTGATACGATTGCCCAATCAGTGACCGGCACCGAAAAGCGTTTGTCCGATGACAACAAGGAGATTGCCAATGATCATCAAGGCGTCACGCGTTCTGACGGGATGGGGCAGCCCAACCAAGTTCTTCATGCCCGATCAGATGGAATTGCGCGAGGATTCGGTCAAAGTCCTGCAGCGTGAATGGTTCGGGCTCAAACGCGAGGAAGAAGTTATCTCGATCGAGCGGATTGCATCCACGCGGATTCAGTTCGGCCTGATCAAAGCAACGGTTATTCTGGAGACATTCGGCGGGATGAAGGACGATATTCGCATCGCTGGCGTCGCCAAGGGGCAGGCACGGGCATTTCGGGAAGCGATTAATGAGGCTGCCAGTCGAATCAAAATGACTCCGGAACAAATGGCGCAGGCCGAACAGCAA
>SLFF01000378.1 GCA_007124395.1 Thermomicrobiaceae bacterium
TCAACCGCTCAACGAATACCTGAACGAGCATATGCCGCCACGGATTCGTCCACCGGGGGAGGCCAATCAGTACAGCAATACCGGGATGGCACTGGCGGGGCATGTTGTCGAAGAAGTCACCGGCGAGACGTTCGACGAGTACATCGAGAACCATATCTTCGAGCCGCTGGGGATGGATCGCAGCACCTACGATTACCCGGCCGATCTGGTGCCAGATATGGCGATCGGGCACGAGGCAACCACAGGGCAGACGATGCCGATGGAGATCTGGCATCTGAACGATCGCCCGGCCGGTGGGCTTCGCACAACCGTCACGGACATTGCCCAGTTCATGATGGCGCATCTCGATGAAGGCGGGGCAATCCTCGAACCGGAGACGGTCGAGATGATGCACCAGACACACTTCCGGGCCAACGACGGTATCTCCGGCAGTGCGCTCGGCTTCATCGAGCATCAGTCCGGTGATCGTCGCGGGATTCACCATGGTGGGCAGTGGATCGGCTTCTCCAGCCTGATGTATCTCTTGCCAGATGAGAACGCCGGTATCTTCGTGGCGGCCAATCACGGCAGTGCGATCTATACCCAGTTCGTGTTGATCGAAGAGATTCTGGATGAGTACTTCCCGGCGTCGTTCGACCAGGTCGATCCAACCGGGCCGGTGACTGGCTCGGTGGAAGGTACCTACCGCTGGAACCGGGTCGATCGGCACACCTTCCTGCAGCTGATGTCGATGATCTCCGCCCACACCATGACGGTGGAAGACCGCGGAGATGGAACCATCACTACCTCGATGTCGCCGAGTCTGCTCCCGGACACGACATGGGTTGAGGTTGAACCGGGTGTCTTTCAGGAGATCGACGGCACTGACCGGATCGGCTTCAGCTTCAACGATGACGAGGCAGTGGCTCTCAGTCTTGCCTGGCCGCTGCTGATGACGATGGACCGGGTCGCCTGGTACGAATCGGCGGGATTGCACATCGGGTTACTGGCGTTCTTCCTGATTGCGCTTCTGACGACGGCTGGCTGGCCGGTTCTCGGGCTGATCCGGCGGTTCCGTGGGCGTGAGATCGACCGCAGCGAGGACCACGCTCGAACCCGCCTTCTGGCCGGGCTCGTGAGCGGGCTGATCTTCGGATTCCTGATCGGAACACTTCTGCTGGTGGCCACGGATACGGTCGGCTTCTTCCAGATCCCGACGACGTTCAAAGCGTTGCTCTGGTTCCCGATCATCGCGGCTCTGCTGACGATCCCGCTGGTGGTTTTTGTGGTCCGCCTCTGGATGAAGAATGAGGCCGATCCCGCCCGGCGGGTCCATCTGAGTCTTATCGCCGTGGCAATGGTCGGGCTGATTCCGTATCTCTGGATCTGGGGCGTGCTCGGATTCAACTACTGATCGTTCGTTAGCTCGCCTATAATGGGAGAATACCGATCAGAATCATGCAGAAGGGACTCTCGTTGCTCTATCCATTCCGCCACCGGAGTTATCGATCGTTCATCATCCTCGTTACCGGGCTGGCATTGATCATTGCGGCCTGCGGCAGCGATGACACCGACGATGCTGCAATCGAATCAGCCAGCGAGTCTGATCCGACGCCGACTGCTGTGGCGACCGCTGCAGACGAACCAACCGCCACCGCAGAGCCAGAAGCTGTAGAACCAGACCCCGAGGCAACCGACGATTCCGAACCTGACGCTGAACCCGATCCGGAACCGACCGAACCACCGGCAGCGCCAACGCCTGAACCTGCGCCGGATGTCGATCTTGCCCCGGAACTGGCCGGTCTGACGGACTGGCGCAACGGCGATCCGGTCACCCTCGAAGATCTGCGGGGTGAGCCGGTCGTGCTCGTCTTCTGGAACAGCATATGAACGACCTGTCGGTCGGAGGTTCCGACCATCAATGAGTGGCAGGAAACGTACGCTCCCGAAGGTCTGCGCATTATCGCAATCCACGGTCAGTTCTATCAGGGACAGGTGCCGATGGACGATGCGGCAAACAACTGGGGTATCCAGTACACCTACGTCAACGATAAAGGGCTCGAAACCTGGGAGATCTACGGACTGCGCTCTCACCCATCGTATGCCTTGATCAACCCGGATGGATCCCTGCATGACAGTGGGGCAGGGCGCGTTGAGTCTGACAGCACGATCGAGTGGATCGAAGCGCAGCTCGGCGAGTGATCCTGAGCTGAACAGAATGACGAACTGCAAACCGGGAAGCAGCAGCTGCCTCCCGGTTCTTCGTAAAGTTCTCTAATGTGGCGGCCGTCTTGCGTTCGGCTAGTCCCGCGACTGCGGATCGAAGGCGTCTCGCAAACCGTCACCGAGCAGGTTGAAGCTCAGCACGGCCAGAACGATGGCGATGCCCGGGAAGGTGGAGATCCACCACTGGTCACGCATGAAGTCACGTCCGGCGGAGAGCATGAAGCCCCACTCCGGCGTCGGCGGCTGGGCACCCAGCCCGATGAACGAGAGCGACGCGGCAGCCAGAATATTCCAGCCGAGATCGAGCGACCCCACCACAATTAGCGGGGAGACTGTGTTCGGCAGAATGTGCCGCAGCATGATGCGGGGATGTCGTGCCCCGACAACGCGTGCTGCCTCGATGAACTCGCGTTCCTTGATGGAAAGCACCTGACCACGCACCAGACGGGCATAGTAGGGCATCCCGCCAATACCAAGCGCAATCAGTACGTTCCGAAGCCCCGGTCCCAGCACGGCGATAATCGCCAGTGCCAGCAGCAGACCCGGGAAGGCCAGGAGCGTGTCCATGATCTTCTGGCCTACACTATCGACCCACCGTCCGAAATACCCGGCAACCATGCCGAGCACCGTGCCGCCACCAACAGCGATCAATGTAGCCATCAGTCCGACCCGGAGCGAGATCTGGGCGCCGTGGAGAACTCGGGAGAAGACATCTCGCCCGAACTCATCAGTACCGAAGAAGTTCTGCGTTGATGGCGCCTGGAACTGATCGACGATCGACATTTCCAGCGGATCGTGCGGAGCGATCAGCGGCGCAGCCAGCGCCACGAGCACCAGCGTGATGAGGATTACCCCACCGACGACCGCCTGCGGGCTGCGAAGCAACCGACGAATCACGATCGAGGTATGGCTCCGGTGCGACTTATCGTTTGCGCTGAGCGCAGATGTCTTCCCCGAACCGGTACGCGCTGTGGATTGTCCCTGTGTCGTTTCCACCGTTATTCTCCTAGCTGTACCGGATACGCGGATCGGTGAATGCGTACAGCACATCCACGGCAAGATTGATCACGATGTAGCTCACTGCGGTAAGCAGAACTACGCCCTGGATCACCGGGAAATCACGTTGCGCGATCGATTCGATCAGCAACCAGCCCATCCCCGGGTAGGAGAACACCACCTCAATGATGAACGCGCCAGTCAGCAGCGCGCCAATCTCCAGTCCAACCAGCGTCAGGATAGGAATGAGGGTGTTCGGCATGGCGTGTCGATAGATCACGAACCGATCCCGCAAGCCTTTTGCGCGGGCGGTTCGCACGTAATCCAGGCTGAGCACTTCGAGCAGCGTCGAGCGGGTGACACGCGCCAGCACCGCTGACGACCTCAGTCCCAGCGCCAGTGCCGGCAGGACCAGATGTTTCCAGGTATCAGCGCCCGAGACGGGGAACCAGCCGAGGGTCACGGCGAAGAGAAGCATTAGCATCATGCCGAACCAGAAGTTCGGAATCGAAA
>SLFF01000402.1 GCA_007124395.1 Thermomicrobiaceae bacterium
CCCAGGCTCCACCCGCTGACCAGGAAGATACCGGTCAGGGCGGTAGCGATCATCAGGCTATGCTGATACAGCCAGGATCGCTGCTCCTCTGCGTCGTCGTTCTGGGAGAGAGTCTGTTCGCGCGCCATCGATCGCTGCTTCCGATTATGACAATGAATTCCAGTTGAGAATAAGTCTCATTACTATGATAGCTTAGCGTCTCGGACACCATGAGTCAACCGTCACTCCCAGCATCGCTGGAGGCTCGTCACGGAGGCGTCTCTGGTTCGGATTGTGGTGCAACAGGAGGGTAACAGGTTCGGTGCCCGCCCGGGGTACGGAGTAGCACGTGAGGCGGTTGGGCGGGCACCGCGGGAAGTGTCGAGTTCAGCCATGTTCTCTATGCGACGGGCCGACCGTGGACTGAATCGGCGTCAGGTCAGCTCGTCGCTCGTCAGAGGCTCGTGTCGGCGCGCTTATCCTTCTTCGTTTTCACCGTTGTCGGCATCGTCCACGTCCACGTCGATATCGACATCGAGATCAGCGCCGTCGTCAGCACCGTTTCCGTTTCCATCGTTTCCGTTGCCGTTCTCGATCACGGTGGT
This sequence comes from Thermomicrobiaceae bacterium, assembly GCA_007124395.1. Taxonomy (GTDB): domain Bacteria; phylum Chloroflexota; class Chloroflexia; order Thermomicrobiales; family Thermomicrobiaceae; genus SLMJ01. The sequence continues at coordinate 585 of SLFF01000402.1, forward strand.
GTCGCCGTTGCCGCCATCACCGCCGCCACCCGGTAGTCCCCCGAGGACCACGAAGATGACGAGGACGAGCACCAGCGCGATCGCCACGCCCGCCATCGGGTTGTATCCCCATCCCCGGCTATACGGCCAGGTGGGAATCGATGCGACCAATGCGATAACCAGCACGATGATCAGTAGTATGATCAGTACTTCCATTGAGATAACTCCTTGCCCGATTCGAATTCTCGATTGCCACAGGCGCAACATACGTGCCACATTCACGCCGTTCCGTGATGTTTGCTGATTTTCCATCTCGATATGCGTAATCTGGTGCAAACTATCCATGTCGGCGCAATGGTCCTGTGCGTGTGGTGAATCGATCGTCTGAGATCGGGTGAGGTTGCAACAGTCGATTCGGCGAAGCGTCGTACAATTGAGGGACAACAGAAGCCTGACTGGGCCCGATGACAGGGAGAATTGATGAGCGACGAGAAGAACACGGATAAACAGCCCGAAAAGCCGGAAGAAGAGACCCCGGCCCCGGAACGAACGGCCGACACTCCTCGGGAAGAGGTTGCTCAGCGTGACGAGCAACCCCGCGAGGGCGAGTCGCCAGAGCAACCACCGCGTGAGGTATTGCCTGACCCCGATGAAGCCGATGTTGCTCCCGGTCAGCCGTTCCGCCAGGTGCCCAACAAGACCGGCCACGGCGGGTTGCCCTGGGAAGAGCTCCGCAAGGGCACCCCGTTGCTCGAAGGGCAATCTCCCGAGCAACGCCTCTGGGATGATCGCGGCGTCAGCAAGCCACAGCAAATCGACTACCCGAAAAAGACATGGGACGAATTGCCAGAGGAAACCGAGCCAGCCGAGGAGAAGATCTCCTCTTCCTGATGCTTCGGCGGTACGGCTGAACACGGTTGGCACGGAACGAAAGGTAGGGCATTGTTGCCCCGGAAGAACTCGAGACTGACGGCCGGCCTGCTTGCGGCCGGGTTAATCGGTGTGTCCCTGATTATCGGGCTGATTGTTGTCCTTGGTGACTGGACGGTTGAGTCCGTTGACCCGGGAACTATGGTCGAACCAGATGAAATTCCGGGTACGATTGTCTTCGGTGAGTACGATGGTGAACAGACGATCTCCCGCATCGATGCCGACGGTACCGATCATCAGGAACTCGCATCCCGATCAGTACTCCGGCCTGATACGCCCGGATTTGCTGCGTCACCTGATGGTCAATCGATTGCCTGGTTCGATACCGACGAGTCGGCTGAATCATCCCCGGCGTCCCTGGTCATAACGAGTGTGGATGGATCTGAGTCAGAGGTCGTCCAAATCCCACCGGTCTACGGGACACTCCGGCTGGATGCCCGGCTATCCTGGTCCGCTGATGGACAGTATCTCGCCTTCGCGCATCAGGACGCTGATGGTCAGCAGATGCACATCGATATCGTCGATCCCGAAACCGGTGAGGTGCACCCGCTCGATACTCCAGACAACGGAAATCTCGGGCACCCGGTCTGGCATCCGGACGATCACGTGCTGGCGTTCTCCCAGATCGACGAAGACGGTGCCCGCCACATCATGCTCTACGATCTCGAATCGGATGAAACCACTCAACTGGTTGAAGATGAGGAGATCGCAACCCAGCCTACCTGGGCACCAAACGGTGCGGCGATCGTGTACGTTGGCTCCGGAGGTGACCCCGGACGACAGACACTGCACCTGGTCAATGTGGACTCCGGCAATCTGGCAATCGTCAACGAGTACGACCGCACGGATTACCTGCCGGACTGGTCGGCCCGGGGGCAGATCGCCCTGATGAGTGATGAGGCCGACGGAAACTACGAATTACTGGTGGTTGACCCGGATGGATCAGAGTTGACGATTCTCACCGAGGATTACGACTGGGCGATCTTCAACCCCCGCTGGGATGAGATCGGCCGGTACCTGACCTTCACCAGCCAGCATGCGGACGAAGACCGCTGGCGCGTCAACGTGTACGACATCGATGAGCACAAACTGTTGACGGTGTATGAGAGCGAGAATCCGCTCTACTTTGCGCACTGGCAACCATCGCCGGACGATATCGAGTAGCTTCTATCGCTGATGGGCGTGGTGACGGTGACGGTGGCAGTGCTGACCTCGAAACCGATCAACACTGCCAGCTCTGAATTCCGGTGATCCAGGAGGGGTGGCCGACTAGGCGGCGTTCTCTTTCTGTCCGGATTCCACGATCTCCCGCACTTCAGCGAGCATCAGATCCGCGAACCGGTCCTGCTGAGTCATGCGCCAGCGCCGGCTGTGTGCTTTCACCTGCTTCTGCGTTTCCTCTGGCATCCGATCGATGTTTCGCTTGATGCCTTCCAGGTCCGGATGGGCTTCCTGGAACTTGCGGGTTTCCTCAGCCATCTCCTTCGAGGCCTGTTCCGGGCGCTCGATGATAGAGCCGAGCTCGTTCCCTTTGCCATCGAACACCACGACAATCGGGATCGCGTTGTAGCCATCCTTGCGGGGATACTGCTCGGACAGTTCGGTGTTTTCATCCTTGCGCAGGATGCCGACGTCGATGCCGTCGTTGTCCCGGGCGAGCCGGGCCAGCACCGGAATGAACTGCACCGAATCGATGCACCAGTCTTCGGTGATGACCAGGAAATGCAGTTGCTGGTCTTTGAAAAACGCCAGATCCTCATCGCGAATCATCGCCTGGTCGATGTTCTGGATGAACTGACTCTGGTTGTTCTCCATCTTGTCGATATATTGATCAATACGTATGCTGTCGTTCTGATAGCGTTCAAACGTCGTGGCCATTGAATTTCCTCTTCCTGCCTGCGGCGAATACTCCGTAAATGTCAAACGAGTCTGGGTTTCCTAACGCAGGAAAAGGGCCGGTATTCCGAAGCAACGCACTCCGACCGGCGCTGGGAGAGTCCCTGGCGGAGGTCAGTCAGTCCGGGCGAACACATGGTCCGCCCGGATATTCAGCTGATTTTGCTTGAATGAACTGGCTTCGAGGTCGTAGCTAGGAGGCCTGGGTCGCGCGCTGGATCGTTGCCGGACGGCCACGAAGCCGCGTCTCGCCCATTGCCTTGAGTACGCGATCACTGGTGTCAGTCGGCACATCCACG
>SLFF01000215.1 GCA_007124395.1 Thermomicrobiaceae bacterium
ACCTCGCAGGGTACGTCGGCTACATCGCTCTCCTCGAGTCCCAGTGGCTCCTCGTCCTGTTCACCCGAAGCCTCCACAGGCGTCGGGGAGGGTTCTGCGCCTGCATCGTCATCTGTCGTCCCGGTACAGGCAGCCACCATCAGCAGAAGAGCTACCGGGACGATCATCACCCGCGCGTATGCGCTGGCGTGCATGTACACCTTCTTCCCAGTTGATTCATGCATCAATGATCCGCATTACAGGCATGACGTATCGGATAGCAGAATTGTGACATAGCGTTCTGTCGCGCGGGGCAGCGTGGGTCGAATGTGGTGGACGCTCGGGATAGCCGTTTTCACGAGTCGGCTCGATCAGCCGCGTTCGATCAACCCTTCCAGGTCTTCAACGGCCACGACTTCCTCATAGCTCATGAAAATGCGGGGAACTCGCGGCAGAATCGCCGTGGTGACCTCGTAGTTGATGGTGTCGATCTTCGCCGCGGCATCCTCCGGCGTCATTGTGTTTGCCCGACCATCGCCGAGCACGATCACTTCATCGCCAGATTGTGGGTTCGAGATGGTGTTGATATCGATCACCGTCTGGTCCATACAGACCCGGCCGATGATCGGGCAGCGGCGTCCCTGCATGGACATCCAGCCCCGATTGGAGAGCAGCCGGTTCAGTCCATCGCCATAGCCGATGGGCAACGTGCCACACATCGTCGGTGCGCTGGCGACGTGGCTCAGCCCGTAGGAGACACCCTCATCGCGCTGGAGTTTGAAGACACGCCCCAGCCGGGTCTTGACCGTGATGACGCGATGGAACTCCTTCGGGATCGGGACATCGCCGGATGGCGACATACCGTAGAGTGCCAGGCCCGGCCGGTACATCACGGTGAAGTGCTGCAGCTCGGCCGGCAACGTTCCGCGCAGAGATGCGGCACTGTTGCTGAAATGAACCAGCTGGGGAACCAGCCCTTCCGGGATCAGCTCGTAGATCGTCTCGACGAAGCGCTTCTGCTGTTCGACGAGAAAGCTCTCGTCTCCGGCGTCGGCCGTGGCGAAGTGGGTGAAGATACCAGAGTACCGGATCGCCGGGGTCTCGGTCAGCTCACGGGCGACCTCGGCCGCTTCGTCGGGCATTACCCCGAACCGGCGCATACCGGTGTCGATCTTGAGGTGTACGTTCAGGCTGTTATCTGGCAGATCTTCGAGTGCCGGAAGAATGCGATCCAGGGCATCCGGAGCGCCGATCGTGACGGTGATGTCGTGCTCAGCGGCTTTGCGAATGAGGGTGGGATTGAATGGGCCGAGCACGAGGATCGGAGCGGTGATGCCGTGGTTCCGCAGCTGGAGCGCCTCTTCTATGCGGGCGACACCGAGCCAGTCGGCACCGGCATCGATGGCCGTTCTGGCGCACATGACGGCGCCGTGACCATAGGCATTGGCCTTCACCACGGCCATCATCAGCTCGTCACCGCGCTTTCTGAGCCGGTTACGCATCACCTGAACATTGCTGGCATAGGCATCGAGATTGATTACCGCATGAGTTCCTGCGACTGCGGAAACGAGTCGCTCAGCGAAAGACCCGACCATACTCATCGCTCCGATTGCTGATTCTGCAGATCCGTCGATAGATGCCCACACGGGCGGCTGAATTGTGGCAGATTTCGCGCTCACGTGCTGCCGACACTGACCTGATAATCTGTGTCCGTACAGATGTCATGCCAAGACCTATGCTCCGAAATTGTGTACGGACGTGCTGTGGCAGGCGATTCTCTCTGGACGCCGACTGTCGGGTATGATTTTTGCAGCATTGGCCCGGGCGATAACTGAGGGGGAGATGCCGTATGGACAAGCTGATTGCACGCGATGAGGCCTTTGACCAGTTTCAGCGGGCCAGTCGACGACTTGAGCGAATATTGAGCAGTCTCACCGGACGCCAGATCGGGCCGGACCGGCAGATCCCCCATCTGGACTGGGCAGTTGGCGAGCTGGCGCTCCACGTTACTCAGGGAGTGGAGGTGGCCGGAGAGTTGGTTCAGGGCAAGCCGAGTCCGTATGGTGATATGCACCAGATCGCCGAGACCAATGCTGACTTTCTGCAGAGAGATCCCGAGCGGAATATCGATCGTCTGGTGCTCCGGTTCGTAAAAGCGGTCAGATTCATGGAACAGCGATTCCGGGAGATGCCCGGTGATTTCATCGTTCCGTTTCATGCTGGAGCGGCATTTCTCCCGCCACAAGCGATGGTGATGATGTCCAGCGAGCTCCTGATTCACGGCTGGGATCTGGCGCAGGTAACCGGCGAGAAGTTCGAGATCGATCCACAGGACGCCTGTCGGATCATGTACACGATCACCCCGATCATGCCGGCGATGGTCATCGAGGAAGCCGCCCGAGGCTTCGTCGCCACCTACGAAATCTGCCTTCGTGGCGGCGAGTGTTTGCGCCTGCATTTTGACGACGGCGAGTTGAGCGTCTCCCACGTCGCTCCAGGAGGCCCCGCCGATTGCCGAATTGATGCCGACGCCCCCGCGTTCCTGATGATGGGCTATGGTCGGGGATCGCAACTCAAGCCGATTCTGACCGGGAAGATTCGCGCCAGTGGGCCGAAACCGTGGCTGGCCGGAAAGTTCGGCCAGCTCGTAAAAAAGCCCTGATCGAGCGATTGTCACCGACGTCAGAGTGTGTCAGGCTAGGTCCTGGCGACATCCCTCGCCGAACCTTCACTCTGGTGCTCACGCCACCGGCTTCGAGAAGGCAAAGGGGACCCTGGAGTTCTCGGGATCACGAACCTGTCATGAACCCGTCACGGCGGGTCGAGTGAAGCGTGAGTTCATCGACTGTGCCGAGAGATCGGGAGACTCCTCATGACGACGCAGAAATCGTTCAAGACCCGTATTCGCGAACGTATGGACAAGACCGGCGAGAGCTACACCACCGCTCGACAACAACTCATCGACAAAGCAACCAGTTCGAACGGCGCAGCTCCGGCGGATGCCCAGGTGATCGCCGTGGCTGGGCAGCGAATCTCCGACGAGGCGCTGGCTCGTCGGACCGATCGTGTCTGGGACGAGTGGTTCGAGCTGCTCGATGAATGGGGTGCGAAGGAAAGCACACACGCCGAAATCGCCCGCTGGCTATCGGATGAGCACGAGGTAGATGGCTGGTGGGCGCAGTCGATCACCGTTGGATATGAACAGGCTCGCGGTATGCGAAAGCCCGGTCAGACGGCCGATGGAAAGTTCTCAGCCAGCGCCAGCAAGACCGTGAACGTGGCCGCGGAGACAGCCTTCGATGCCTTCGCAGATGAAGCGAAGCGCGGAGAATGGCTGCCAGACGTCTCTATCAACCCCACAACGGTCAATTCGCCGAAGTCGTATCGAGCGGAATGGCACGACGGCACTCGCATCGCTGTCTGGTTGACGCCGAAAGGCGAAGGTAAGACTGGCATCTCCCTTCAGCACGAAAAGCTGGCAGATGCCGATCGTGCTGCCGAGCTCAAGGGGTACTGGAAGGAACGGCTCAACGAATTGAAGAAGGTGCTGGAGGGGTAGACGGCCCTCACCCCCGTCCCCCTCTCCCAACACTGGGAGAGGGGAGAAATCACTTCGGAAAACGATGTAGGGGTCGGCGCCCCGGATCCTTCTTGGCTCAATGCAGGCTCCGTATCATCTCCGGCGTCATCACTGTCTCCCCCGGTTGA
>SLFF01000377.1 GCA_007124395.1 Thermomicrobiaceae bacterium
ATGCAGTGAACCGCGATGCGGCGGTCATCGGTGTGCAGACGAGTGAATGGCCCGCGATGAAGGTGTCACTGGAGGCCGGGCAGATCACCAGCGTTTCCGGTGGCAGCACGGTTGCCGATGGACTGGAGGGGAATGCGACCCGCTCCGGGCTCCCATTCCAGATCATCAAGCGACATGTTCAGCGTATCGACCTGGTGGATGAGGCATCGATTCTCCGTGCCATTCAGTTCGGGATCACCACGGAACGGATGATTCTGGAAGGCGCTGGATCGGTGACCATCGCGGCGATTCTGGACGGTAACGAGATGCCAGGAACTGGCCCGATCGGGGTGGTTCTCAGTGGGGGCAATGCGGCCGAGAAGGTCATTCGGCAGGCGCTGGATGCCTGAGCCAGTGCCAGGGCGAGCCGAATTGCTCGCCCTGGGCACCAGATCGATTCGTGAGTTAGCTAGTTGAAGTGGACGTCAATCGGTGTATCGATCAACGTGGGGCCGCTTCGCTGCTTCGCGGCTTCAAGAGCTTCACCCAGCGCTTCCGGCGACTCCGCGCGAACCGCCTCGATGCCATACGACTTCGCCAGTGCCACAAAATCGGGGTTCTTCAGATCAACAGCGATGAAGCGGCGATCATGCTCTGCTGCCTGCTCTTCTTTGACCGCGGTGTAGGTCGAGTCGTTGAAGATCACGATCGGCAGGTTGATGTTGAACTGCGCGACGGTGGCCAGTTCCTGCATCGTGTACTGGAAGCCGCCATCTCCCATGATCGCCACCACCGTCTTGTCTGGACAGGCGACTTTGGCTCCGATTGCGGCCGGAAGCGCGTATCCGAGCGTTCCGTATCCGGACGGGAAGAAATAGGTGCGCGGCTCATAGACCGGGTAACGACGGTTGTTGACATACGACATCATGGTCATGTCGTTGACCAGAATGCCGTCGTCTGGAATCGCGTTTCGCAGTGCGTCGACATATGGCTGCTGCTTGCTTCCCCAGCACGTTTCCAGCGCGCGCTGTCGGATCTCCTGAACGTCCCCCGTTTGCCAGCATTGCTTGCTGATCCCGCGTTCCTTGAGCCCGGAGAGCAATGCGCTGGCGGTTTCCGAACTATCGGCCACTACGGGGACCGTTGGCTGGTAGTTGCGGAGAACTTCGTTGGGATCGATTTCCACTCTGATGATTCGCTGCGGCATCGACATTCGCTGATAGTCGGTCTCCTGGGCTCCGAGTTTGCTGCCGAAGACGATAGCGAGGTCGGCCTGCTTCAGCATGTCATCGACGGCGTTGCCACGCTCCCAGTTGTTGCCTAGCGCGTAGGGATGGCGATCGGAGATGGCGCCTTTCCCCATTGCGGAGGTAACCACCGGCGAACCAAGTTGCTCGGTGAGGGCCTGAATTGATGCGCCGGCGCCGTTGTGGATCGCGCCACCACCACAGTAGATGACGATCTTGCTTGAACGCTCGATCAGATCCAGTGCACTTTCGACAGACAACCGGTCAGGAGCTGTTGGGTTGAGGCGCGGTGCCGGAGCGACAGAGACGTCACCGAACTCGGCGAGCACATCGATCGGGATTTCCACGTGAGTCGGACGTGGCCGCCCGAAGGTCATGTTCTGGAACGCGGTCGCGATCGACTCGGGGATTGCTGCGACGTCGAGGACTCGATCGTTCCACTTGGTTACGGCGGCCATCACGCCGACCTGGTCGGAGAGGTCGTGCAGGTGGCCGAGCATGCGGTCGGCCCAGTTGCGCTCGACATTGGACGAGAGTACAAAGACCGGCACGGAATCGGTGTAGGCCTCGCCGATCGGCGTCGCGACATTCGTAATGCCCGGTCCGGTGATGATCACCGCAACACCCGGTTTGCCGGACGCACGGGCGTAGCCATCTGCCATGAAGCCGGCACCCTGTTCGTGACGCGCCAGGATGTGATTGATCTTCGAATCGACGAGCGCGTCATAGATCTCGAGGGTATGCACGCCCGGAATTCCGAACACGGTGTCTACGCCGAGCGCTTCGAGCGTTTTTACCGCGGCTACTCCGCCACGCATTCGTTCTGTCACGATGGATGCTCCGATCAGGTCTGTTTGCCAAATTCGCTATTTTGCCGGGCACCAGTCTCTGATGCCCGGCGGATTATACCCGTTTGTCTCCGGGGACGAAGGCCTGAGTGGAGCAGACCAGACTACTGGGGATACGGGGTATTGGAAATGATCTGACTCGATTCCCAGAAGCGACCAAGAATCGTGTCTCGTACATCATCTTCGACGATGCGAGGTCGATGAAAGTCCTCGATCAGCACCGGAACAACGCGGTAACCGATCAGCGTCGTGCCGTCGAAGATCAGGTGAAGTACGAAGCCCTGCTTGGTTTCGAGCGACCACTCCTGATCGAATACGAAGTTGGATGTCGAGTAGAAGATTGCGCGATTCTGGTAGATCTCCATTCCCTGGACCCAGTGGGGATGACCACCGAGCACAAGGTCGGCACCCGCCTCAACGGCCATATGGGCGGTGCGTCGATCGAACTCTGTTGGCGTCAGCGTGTATTCGATTCCCCAGTGAAAATAGGGGATGACCACGTCGGCGACCTCTCGAGTGCGCTCGATGTCTTCCATCACGTATTCGCGCACCAGTGGAGCTACACCGCCTGATTCCGCGGTTGCGCCTGCGTACTGCATAGAGATCGCGTCGTAGCCCAGAAACCCGAACGTCACGCCATTGTGTTCCAGCAGGCATGGCTGCCGAGCCTGCTCAAGGTTGTCGCCGGTGCCGAAATGCTGGATGCCGGCGGCTTCCAGTGCTGCGGTGGTGTCGCGCATACCGACAACGCCGAAATCGAGCGCATGGTTGTTGGCGCCGGACAGGGCGTGAAATCCGGCCAACTCCAATCCTTCGACTGCCTGGGTGAATGTCATGAACGAAAAGGTGGTCGGATCGGCCGGCGGTTCGAAGGAATCGGTGATCGCGCACTCGAGGTTCCCGACGGTCAGGTCGCCTTTCTGCAGCTCGTCTGCCACGAGTGGAAACGGGGCAGTCCAGTCGTTGCGCTCCACCATGATCCGGTGCGGGGTTCGGCCGAGCATGACGTCGCCAGTGACGCTGATCATGGAGCGTGATTCATGATTTCTCGGTTCTCTGCCTTCCATCAGAACGTCGAGTAACTGATCATGGATCTCTTCGTCAGGGTGATCGACAAGAACTTCGATCGAATCCCACAAGGGCCAGTTGTCCGTGTCGAGCTCGTCTCGGATCGGATCGATTTCGTCCACAATCAGTGACTGGACATGAATACTCGCCGCTGAACGAGGAATCAGCGCAATCATCCCCGGATTGTCTGCGGCGAATGCCACCAGATCGTCGTGTGGATGGCGGTCCGCATCTGTATCGGTGAACGGAGTTGCCAGTGATTGACTGAGAACCGGGTGGACGTCCCGATCCTGTCCTCCCAGGTCGCTCCAGTTGGAAATGGTGCCGTTGAACAGATTCGTCATCTGCTCCTGCCAGACGCTGTCAACCAGATGATCAGGACGAACAACCGGAATCAGTGGTTCGCCGATCAATGGTGTCCGGCCGGTCGGACCCATGTTTCTGGGGAACAGGGCAACGTTGGCGGACGCCCCGTCGCTGGTAAGTTCAATCTCGATCCCAAGTTCACTCCCCAGCGATTCGAGGCGATCGACAGACTCACG
>SLFF01000336.1 GCA_007124395.1 Thermomicrobiaceae bacterium
CGCTCGACAGCGGTCGGGGTGCTGGACATGGCGGTGTGGGATGTGGTGGCCAAAGTGCTGGATCAGCCGCTGTATCAGGTTCTTGCCGATCGCTATCGTGGTGGCACAGTCGACAAGAGTGTCTTCGTCTATGCCGCTGGTGGCTACTATCAGCCCGGCAAGGGGCTTGCCGAGCTTCAGCAGGAAATGCGCGACTATCTGGAAATAGGCTACTCCGTGGTGAAGATGAAGATTGGCGGTGCGTCACTCGACGAGGATCTCCGTCGTATCGAAGCGGTGCTGGAAGTCGTTGGTTCTGGGGATCATCTGGCTGTCGACGCCAACGGGCGATTCGATGAGCCAACCGCAATCGCCTATGGGGAGGCACTCGAGCCGTACGGGTTGTTCTGGTATGAGGAACCGGTCGAGCCGCTTGACTACGAACTCCACGCCAGACTTGCCGAAGTGTATCCGCTTCCGCTGGCAACCGGAGAGAATCTGTTCTCGATGCCGGACGCACGCAACTTGATTCGTCATGGTGGGTTGCGCCCGGATCGAGACTGGTTGCAGTTCGACTGTGCCCTCAGCTACGGACTGGTGGAGTACCTCGACATTCTCGAGATGCTGGAGCTATATGGCTGGTCTCCGCGGAACTGTATCCCGCATGGCGGACACCAGCTCTCGCTGAATATCGCAGCTGGTCTGGGGCTCGGCGGTAACGAATCCTACCCCGGCGTCTTTCAGCCGTTCGGTGGATTCGCTGATGATGTCCCTGTCGAGAACAGTTACGTCGGGCTGCCAGAGGTGACGGGCGTCGGTTTCGAGGCGAAATCGACGCTGTATTCAGTGTTGAAGAGCTTGCACGAGTAGTTCGGTTGAACGCTGTATACGTGAACAGGTTCCTCGCTGGTCGTGATCGATGAGATTGCAGGTTCTCCATCAGTGCGCATGACGATGCGAGCTGGCCGGCCAGTCTTCAGCGGAGACCGGCCGGTGCTGCAACTGACGTAGTTCCCGGGCTAACTCCGGGTTAGTGCCAGTCTGCTACGACGATATCCCGAATGTAGTCCCAGTCCAGATCTTCACGCAGTCCGGGGCCTTGCGGTAGCGAGACGAACCCGTTTTCGTCGACGGCATCAACCGGAGTTTTCAACCACGGTCGCTGCGCATCGTAGTCGACGTGCGGGTGGAGCAGGCCTTGTTCATAATACTCACCAGGAATCGCCATCGCCCCGAGGACCTGCAGGGCTCCGGCGCCGTTGCCATGAATCTCCAGTCTCATCAGGAATGATTCGGCAAGATGCACTGCTTTCAGTGCTGGCGTGTAGAGCAGGCATTTCACTCCAGTCGCTGAATCTCGCGCAGGCGTTGCCGGAATTGCGCAAGGGGCGAACATGAAACGGCCGGGAGTGTTGCGTAGTTGACCCAAGAATGATCGATTCCGTGCTATCATGCTCAGGCATCAACGCAACGAAAACCTGAAAAAGAGAATCGCCCGAGGAAAGGGACGGTTGAACTTGACACCAATACGCGCTGTTGTCTTTGGAGCCGGTCGGCGTGGTAACGCACATTCTGCTGCGGTCGCCGATCTGGAGTCGCGTGGCCAGGTACTTGGAATTGCAGACCTCGACGAATCGCGAGCCAGGGCAGTGGCTGGCTCGGTTTCCCCGCACGCGAAGGTCTCAACTGACGCCCTGAGCTTGCTGAACGAGGTCGAGCCCGACCTTGTGTACATAACCACGCCACCTGCTGCACATCTGGAGCAAACACTGGCGGCTCTGGAACGTGGTGCCCATGTTGTGCTGGAGAAGCCGATCGTATTGAACGTCCACGAAGCGGACATCATAGGCGAGGCGGCCGATAAGGCCGGAAAAATCGTACATGTCTGCCATCAGCTCCGATACCTTCCTGGTGTCCACGAGTTGATCGAGATTCTGAAGGGTCAGCGGGTAGCGCTGTCTCATATCTGGTTGTATCGAATGGCACCCGACATTCCGGGAAACTGGAACCGGAACTGGGGCGGAGGCCATGTCGTCGAGTGGGGGATTCACTATCTTGATCTCTGTCGATACTTGATGGGGACCGATGCTACCGAGGTGCATGCTCGCTACGCTGACGTTGTGCTGCAAGGCCAGCCAAACTGGGACAACTGGGACGCCTACGCCATGAATCTCCAGTGGGCAAACGGGGCGATTGGTGGGTACGCCAGCACCTACGCGTTGAAACCCGGAATTCAGAACAACGGCGGACTACGCATTATCGCTGAAGAAGGAATGGCTGAGTTCGACTGGATGGGTTGCCGCTGGATCACTCCGGATGGGACCCAGGAATGGACCAGTCAGCAGGGAGCTGCGGAGCGCGATCTTTCCAGTACGATGTTCGACGCGATCGAGCAGAATGACCCCTCTCTGATTCGGCAAAGCTATGCTGATGCCGTGCGAACGCATCGGCTGGTTATGGGTGCAAACGAGTCTGCGGAGACTGGCACGATCATCTCGCTTCGCTAACCACCAGTTGAATCCTGTTCGACAAAGAAAGGGAACGGTCAATGGAGATCGACACAGCTGCCATCGATGCGCGAATCGATGCTATCCGGGACAATCTGTCTCGGGTCAGTACCGCGACAACCTGCCAGCTTCTCGACCTGATGGGTTGGCGAAATACCTACATGCGCGGCATGGCTCCGCTCAAACGAATGGGAGACGGTGTTCGTCTGGTTGGACGAGCCAGGACATGCCGCTATCTGATGCGCCGTGGACCACATCAGGGGCACGATCCCGTCGCTCGACGGCAGTCGGCCGAGATTGTATCCATCGAGTCTCTTCAGCCCGGAGAGATCTTCTGTGTCGATGCACTCGGACTCCCCACCGCGGGGATCATTGGCGACATTCTCTCGACACGTATGCGAGTCCGTGGCGCACTGGCCGCGATTATTCACGGCTCGGTTCGGGACACCGTTGAAGTCAAGGATGTCGGGCTTCCCGTTCTCTGCAACGGAATGCACCCTGGCGCCAGCGGTCGTGAGCTTGTGGCTGTCGATCACGATCTGCCGATCAACATGGGTGGAGCGCAGGTCCTTCCGGGCGACGTAATCCTGATTGATGACGAAGGCGCGATCGCGATGCCGATCGAACTGGCAGAGTATGTCGCCGAAGACGGAACGGAGAAGGAGGATCTCGAGATCTGGATCAGGGGCAAGATCGAGGCTGGTGGATCGGTGCACGATTACTACCCACCGACACCGGAGAAGCTCGAGGAGTACCAGCAAGAGACCGGCAAAACGGTACAAAAACCAAACTGAAAGCGAGCATGATCAATGAAGATCACTGACATCCGGACGGCCGAAGTCAAGGGGCACGGGTACTCGACCTACGTCCGCATTTACACCGATGAAGGTGTAATTGGAAACGGTGAATGTATCCACGGGACAGATGGCTGTCCGGAGATTGTCCACTCGTTCAAGAAGTTCCTGATCGGCGAGAACCCGCTCAACGTCGACATGCTGTACGAGAAGATGCGGCGATCGCAGCTGTTCAATGGCGCGATGTCCGGCGCAACGGTTAACGCTATGACCGGCATCGAGATTGCCCTCTGGGACCTGGCCGGCAAGATTCTCGGCGTTCCCGTCTACCAGTTGCTGGGCGGCAAGTTCCGCGATACGGTGCGACTCTACTGCGATAGCCACGCTGGCGAAGACTTTTC
>SLFF01000258.1 GCA_007124395.1 Thermomicrobiaceae bacterium
GCGAACCCACCGAGCAACAACGGTGGATGGATCATCATGCCCGGATCACGCAGCAATGGGTTCAAACCCATACCTTCATCCGGAACATTGGCCCGGACAGTGAATGGGCTAGTGACCATGGTGAGCATGACGAGGAAGAAGATGTTGATGGCCAGCGATGTTGCCACCACATACGGGATCAGCGTGCGATCCCGCTTCCGGTGCATCGTGATAGCGATAGCCGAAAGAACGGTAGATACCAACGCCCAGTAGAGCAGGCTACCTTCCTGGCCACCCCAGAACGCCGACAGCACGTAGCCCATCGGCATATCGGTGCTGGATCGGCCAGCAACGTAGTCCAGACTGAAATCATGAGTAATGAAGGCGTAGAGTAGTGCTCCGGATGCAATCACGACCAGCGCAGCCACACCCCACGTGGCGCGGATCGAGCTGTCTACCAGTTCAGGAATGTTGCGACGAACGCCAATGAGTGCAACAGCGAACCCGTAGATTGAGAGCAGGAGCGCTACTATGAGGACGCCGGAACCAAGCTCCGCCACTCAGAAAGGCCTCTCTTAGTTAGTCGTTCGAAGAAGTTTCGGACTCGTAATCTGAGTCATCGTGATGCTTGTCATAGTCGTAATCGTCGTACTCGCCGTCCTCATGTGCTTCCTCGAAGCGAGACGGGCACTTGGTCAGCACCGTGTCAGCCTGGAATATCCCATCGGCATGGTAGGTGCCTTCGACAACAGCCTGAATGTGCTCGTCGAAGATGTCTGGAACCTGCCCATCATAGGCAACTGCGAGGGTCGACTCCCCATCGGTGATCTCGAAATAGACCGGGCCAGCGACACCGTCGAACTCGATTGAGTTCTGCACGACATCTCCACCAACACGCACCAGTTCACCATCAATGGAATCAGAACGAGCCTCGAGCTCACTCACCGTATCGAAGAACGAAGCCGACGTGCTCTGTGCGCTGGTGAACATCAGGTACCCAACGGCCAGAACCAGAACTCCGGCGGCGATTGCAAATTTCGGATTGAACCAGGCTCGCTGCGCAGTCACCCTTCCTCCTCCAGTCCTCGGCAGTACCCAACTGCCCTCACCGAATCTCGGCCAATGGTATCAGCCAGGGCCAATTCCGGCTGTAGTGGTTTTCCTGTCTACCCAAGGTCAGCCGGGTAGATTGTCGTCAGTAGTGCGCCGATCAGAAATGCGGCCGCACTGAGCCCCAAGATCATCCAGGCGGTATCGAACGTTCCCGAGCGACCTCGAGCTTTTCGGGCGCCACGGCTCGGTGGTCTGAGTACCCCTGCCATCCAGAACGCGGCTACCGCGGCAACGATCTTGATCACCAGCAACGCCACGTAGACGGTCGTTCCCTGGCCCCCGGATAAACGCTCGAACATCAGGATCACACCGGACGAGATCATGACGATGGTGGCGACAGACGCCCATTCACCAAACTCGCGCTGTATCGATGCTCCAAATTCCTTCGATCGCTCATCGCCGTCGTCTCGGACCTTCGGCCGCACCGCGAGAACGTAGTACGCGCCTCCCCCTACCCAGACTGCCGCGGCAAGGCCGTGCGCCAATCGCAGAATCACCTGTCCTGCCTCGGCAATGTCCAAGCGTCCTCCGTTTTATCAACGTCAAGTGAGCGTAGAGAATGCCTGCCCAGCGAGATGATCGCTCACATATCGACTGATCTATTGACTCGCTTGCCGATTCGCCTCGGCCGCGAACTCTTCCTTCAGTTCATGAATATGATCAGCCGACTCCAGTGGACCGCGGAACTTACCATTCAGGGTGCCGTCCGGACCTATGAAATAGGTCTCTGGCACACCGTAGACGCCGTAGTCGATCAGCACGGACCCTCGTTGATCGGAGAGATTGGTGAAGCTGAGGTTGTACTGTCGCATGAAATCAAGAGAATCTTCAGGCCGATCCCAGACCGCAACGCCAATCAGAACGACGTCATCCAAGTCCTGGGTTGCTTCATGGAACTGGTTGAGCATTGGAGCTTCGTCACGACAAGGTGGGCACCAGGACGACCAGAAGTTGATGACCACCGACTTCCCCTCGAGGTCCTCCAGCGATACAGCCTCGCCATCAAACGTTTCGAGTGTGAAATCCGGGGCCATACGGTCGCCGATGTAGACCTTGCTGCCCGTCGCGTTGACCCGGCCGCCAGCCCCAAGGCTGGAGCTGGTTGGCGTGTAGAGGGTATACGCGAACACGCCAATCAGAATCACCACAACACCGAGTGCGCTGAAGGGAATGATCCGATCACGCAGCGAGATCTGTCGATCCGGTGCATCGGTCTCGTCATGCGTGATAACTGGATCTTCATCATTGTCCGGGCTCGGAGGCGTGTTCTGATGCTGATCAGACGACATTGCAGCTCCTTTGGGACGCAGCATCACGTAGTTTGGACAATTATGAACCAATCGCCCACTTCACTGCCACTATCAGCTACGCCCGGCTCGTCGGGAAATCTCCGACTCCGGGCGTACGAAATCAGGATTCGGCCGGGAGATAGTCGATTTGCGCCCCGATCGATGCCAGCTTGCCGACAATATCCTCGTGGCCGCGCCGGAGATGCTGGATCTCGCGAACCCGGGTCTCACCCTCGGCAACAAGACCGGCCAGCACCAGGCAAGCGCCACTCCGGATGTCCAGCGCTCGTACATCGGCCCCAACTAGCTTGCTCGGTCCATAGATGACCGCCTGCTGCTTGTCGATCAATTCTATATTGGCACCCATTGTCTGAAGCTCGGCTACATAGCGCAGTCGATCATTGAAGACACGCTCATAGATCCGGCTCTGGCCATGCGCCTGCGTCATCAGAACGGCAAACGGCGCCTGCAGATCAGTCGGGAAGCCCGGGAACGGAAGCGCTTGAATGTCGGTCGGCTTCAGCGGGCCGTTTCCGCGGACCATCATCTCGTGCTCACTCCACCAGACCTCACCGCCTGCTTCACGAATCTTATGGGTCAACGGCAGCATATCTGGTTCAGACACGCGCTCCAGCACCACCTCACCGCCGGTGATAACTGCGGCGATGGCGAAGGCTCCGGCTTCCAGTCGGTCAGGAAGAATCGCGGCACGGTATCCCCGGAGCCGATCGACTCCCTGAACGGAGATGTGCGGCGTACCGACGCCGGAAATCCGGGCGCCCATGTCCATCAGAATCGAACCCAGCGAGACGATCTCCGGCTCTGATGCGGCATTGATGATCCGGGTATTCCCCCGAGCAAGCGTAGCCGCCATCAGGAGGTTCTCGGTGCCGGTGTGACTCGGATAGTCCATGTAGATGTCGTTGCCGTAGAGTCTGGACGCGCTGAGATGGTACCCGTTCTCGCCCTGCTCGACTTTGGCACCCATCCGGTGAAGGCCTCGAACATCGACATCGACCGGGCGGCTGCCGAGTTTGCATCCCCCGGGAGTTGTCGAGTGAACATCACCGAAGCGAGCCAGCAGGGGACCGGTAACAAGGAAGGATGCACGCATTCGCTCCACAAGCTCCTGTGGGGCCTCTCGTCGATGAATGTTCGCGGCACAGATGCGCACCCTGCCGTTCTCCTGATCGAACTCGACGTCGGCGCCGAGCCAGCGAAGGAGATCAGCCATCACGAAGATGTCTTCGAGTGCCGGTACATTCTCCAGCAAGCACTCTTCGTCAGTCAGCAATGCA
>SLFF01000199.1 GCA_007124395.1 Thermomicrobiaceae bacterium
GGGTGGTACAAGGCGCACATGAAGCATCTCCAACCGCTTTCCGGTGAACTGATTGCCGTCGCCGGTTTTAGGAGCGCTGCCGCCATCGGCGGCATCAAGGCCTCGGGCCGCCCCGACGTGACGGTGATCGTTGCCGAGAATCCGTCGTCCAGCCAGTCGTCTTCTTCCCCTGGCTCGTCGCGGATGACGTCGACGAACGCCTTTCCATCGGCGTCGGTCGTCGTCTCGAAGGTCTCATCTCCGTCGTCAGTCTCACCCTGCTCGAAGAGCGCTGCATTCACGAAGCCGTCTGCATCGATCTCGAATTCGACTTCGACTCCAGCGAAAGACAGCGGATTGCCGAGGCTATCGACCAGCTGAGCGGTCAATTCGAACAACGCGTCTTCGTTGTCATCATCAGGATCGGCTTCGATCGTGATTGCCGGAATGAGCGCCACCGGGATTTCTCCGCCAGCCATCTCCGTGCGGATCAGGTTGAACGAGGCTGATCCGTCATGCTCCACGGAGTAGTTGACGTTGTTGGAGACTGCCGAGACGCCACCTTCACCACCGAGAACCTGGATGATCGCCGAGCCGTTGAATCCGGCTGGCATGTTGTCTTCGTCCAGGGTGTAGGCGGTGTGGCCATCGTAGCCATCCAGGGTGATGATTTCGGGCGAGTCCGTGAACACGGTGCCATTCTGGTGGATGTACCAGAGGGCAACGGTCACCGAGTCATCAGTCGGGTTGAAGATCTGAATACCGGTGGTGTCACCAGATGGTACGGCATCGCCGCGCTGAACCAGTGGCATTGCCAGGGATTCACCGGCCGTGGCGATGCTGGTCTCGACCATGTAGGACATGGCGTGGCCAGTATCCGGATCATCGCCGAAGTATTTGACTTCATCAACTGCGCCAATGATCGGATATTCGGACTCGATCAGGGCCGAACCAACGAATCCACCGTTCTCATCTCCATTGCCGTCGCCCTCGTCGTCGAGGCTGGCCGGGCTGTACACGAAGCTCATGCCACCGCCCGAGATCTCGAGTGTGTCTTCGCCCATCTCTTCACCATCGAGATCGAAGTAGGTGATGACGACTTCGTTGGTGCTGCCAGACAGGTTCACCAGCGAGATACCGGTGTTCCACTGGAACCAGTCGTCGAAGATCAATGGTGCGGATTGTGTTCCGTCAATCTTCGGGTTCTGCGAGACGTTCATGATCAGCATGTCGGTCTCGTTCTTGGCACGTTCAGCAACGGCGGCGATCGTCGTATCAGCAGAAATGACTGCCGAGCCAACCCAGCCGGGCGGCGGATTGAGATCGAGCAAGTTGATCGAGAGCGTCTCACCGGGATCGATTTCCTCGGACACATTGATGTTCCATCCAGCGCCATCAGCGGCGTTGAAGTTGATCGAGGCGTTCGAGGTGTCAGTATCGTCCAGGTTAGTGACGTGCAGCACTGTCGTCCAGTTGCTGTTGATCTGGACGATCGGCAGTACTGCATCGGTGCCGACCTGATGTTCCGGCAGACCGGTGTAGCCCCCAACAATTTTGTGCGTTCCATCGGTCTGGGCATTATCCAGAGGGGCCACATCAGAGGCCTGCTTCTGAACCGCGGCAATTCGTGCCGGGTCCATGGTTCCCTCGAAGCGCGCAGCTACCAGTACCCCGCTCCCCGGATCTGGCACATCCAGATCGCTGGCGCTCAGGGTCACGGTTCGATTCGCCCCGAGCTTCTTGCTCTCCCAGGTGCTCACATCTTCAGAGTCGAAATCATCGCTCGCGGTCGATGTGTAAAAGATGTCGATCCGTTGGGATTCCAGGTTCTGGATCGTCACCGTGCCGTAGTACGGGCCTGTGTCGCCGAAGTCAGCACGGTCGTCTTCGATCATCGCCCCGTTCGGTACCCAGGGAAAGATCATGACATCGGAATCCGGGCTCTCTACGGGTACGTCCACGTCCAGCGCAGAGCCTGGGACCATCGTCCCCGCAAAAACTCCAGCTGTGAGTGCAAGCGCAACGAACACGGTCAACATGCGTCGCTTCATACGGAACCCCCTCCGGTCTTCCGCCACCGGACCATACGCGTTCTGCACGGCCAGCTGACGGATCAATTTCCTTGCAGTCTGGCACCCCCGTCCAGCATTGCTCTGAAACTATAACGGAACAATCTGGCTTCCGTTGCGCTTCACCGCGAGGTGGCCACGTCTCCTGATGCTGGGCGTAGCTCTCCGGGTCACGGCATGATGATCACCGGTGGGGGGGCAATTTCCGTTGGTGGCGTAACGTACCAGCGCGTGTTGAACGCGGAAGAGCCGTCAAACTGCACGTCGTAATTGACCAGGTTCGAAACGGCGAAGACGGCAGAATTTTGATCTTCCAGCGGGAGATTCTGGATGACCACAGAGCCGGTAAAGTCGATTGGCAGGTCATCTTGTTCCATCGAATAGAACGTGTAGCCCTCATGCGGTCCGAGGTTGATCACGAGCGGTTCACTCAGGGCAGATTGTCCGGTTGAATCGATCACCCGGATCCGGACCGCGGCCTGACCAAATAGATTGAAGATCTGGACCCCGCTGGTGTCCCCGCCTCCGGTCTGGGGATCGCCCTTCCGGAAGAGCGGAATGGCCAGCGATTGTCCCGGTCCCGCCTGAAGGTAATCAGCATGGTATGACATCGCGTGTCCAGTATCGCCATCTTCACCGAAGTACTTGACCTCATCGACGGTTGCAATAAAGGTGCTCTCCCCTTCGATTGCCGCTGACCCGACGAATGGCTGACCCTGACCCGCTGGCATATAGATGAAATCCATGTCCCAGCCGGGAATCGTAATTTCATCGACATGCACCGTTCCACCCTCGGGGGAGTAGTAGGTAACGGTGATGTCGTTTGGAAGGCTGTCCAGGTTGACGATCGAGATGCCGGTGTTCCAGTGGTTCCAGTTCCGGAAGACAAGCGGGGCGACCTGGACCTGATTCGTCTGCACCGCGGAACGTGAGGTATTGATCATCAACATGTTCGTCTCGTTCTTGACGCGTTCGGCAACCGCCCCGACGTGGGATCCGCTGGTAATGTTCACCGATCCGATCCACCCCTCCGGAACCACATCCAGCATGTTCAATGTATGGGTCTGTCCTGCCGGGATATTCACCGATGGCAACTGTTCCCAATTGCCATTTCCGTGCGGCCGGAGCGTCATTGTGACGAAGGCAGTGTCTTGCGGCTCGAAGTTCGTGACACGGATGAGTGTGTTCCAGTTGCTGTTTGTCTGGGCAATCGGGACGACCCGCGGACTGGCGGCTATACCGGCATAGCTGAGCGATGTGTAGCCAGAAACTGTGATTTGGGCACCAGTGGTCTCATGCGCCTGATCGGGGATCGTCGCCGAGACCTGCCGCATAACTGCAGAAATGCGGGCGGGTGAATCATCTGCAGTCTTGATCGCGCTGACGAGAATGCCACTGCTCAGCGGCGCGGCTTCGCCGAAGATCGAACCAGGAAGGTAGGAGCGGCTTTCACCCGGCCCAAGAATAAAGTCCGACACAGCCTGCGTGAATACCTCAGCGCCTACCGGGAAGGCGAAGATTCTGATCTGTTCGCTCTCCAGATTCTGCACCGTGATCAATCCATAGTACGGTCCGGAATCCGGGAAGCCCCGTGGATCTGAGATCACCTCACCGTACGGCACC
>SLFF01000459.1 GCA_007124395.1 Thermomicrobiaceae bacterium
CGGGTGGAGACTACGTTGCCTGGCGTGCCCGCCACTACAGCAGCCGGAATGATCTGGACGACGCGATCGACAGTATCTCCATCGCACGGGCAACCGATCTCAGCGACCCGCTGGAGATCGACCGCAGCGAACCATCGACTGGACTCGACTGGGCTCCAGATGGAGGCGCGCTGGCGGTTGGAATCGGCGTACGTGTCGCTGTCTACAACATGGCCAACCACCGGTTACAGGCCGTTTCCGGCAACCGGACACCTGCGAAATTCCCGGTCTGGCTGAGTGATTCCGAACTCTGGTTCAACATCGGCGAGGACGATGATGCCACCGTCTACCGGATCAGATACCCGGAGTGATCATCAGATGAGCGAAACCCCGGGAAACGGTCAGACATTCCGGATCGAGCGCGACACTGTCTCCCGGATACTCGCCCTGCTGCAGCGCCAAGAAGAGATCGCCATCGATCTCGGCAATGAAGAGGTCCTGGGCCCCGATGAGCTGCGTTCTCTCCTGCGCCGGGTGCATCAACGTCATCAGGCGTTCGGCGTCTTCTCCAGGATTCCGTTCGGAACTGGAGCTACCGGCAAAGCGCTCGATCCATCGAGCGGAATTTCATCCACCGGTGCGGTCCTGCTCGCCTTTCACGCCGGTGGGCGGATCGATCTCGACACCCTGTCTCGCGCATTGGGGATAGACCCGGCTGAAACGGGATCAGCACTCTTCAAGGCGAGAATGTCCGTCACCGCACCAGAGGAATCCGCCTGCGATCACATGCAGGAGGCGATCGGCCGCTACGACGATCCAGCACTCCAAGCCGAAACCCTGATCGCGCTGGTCAATCACTCACGTGCCTGTGACGTGTGCTCCGCAGCGCTGAAGAACTCTCGTGCGCTCGATGAACGCTTGCGCGAAACCGTTCGAACCTCACCTGCCATCGTTCCCGCAGACGACAACCATCGGGCAAGCCTGAACCGGAACCCGATGCTACTGCTGGTCGGCATTCTGGCGGTGGTGATCATCGCGATCGTGACCCTGCTGGTTGTCGGGTATGGGGCTGCCCGGGAATCCGGTGCGGCACCGCTGCTGGAAGGTTCAGCGATCGAACAGGAGCACCCCGGATGGCTACTCGTTTCGACAGAATCCGAGATCATCGCGCTGGATCTGGCGTCCGGTTCCCGCAGAAACGTCATGAGTCATCCAGCCCACGACTGGTGGAACTCGATCATCGTCTCCCCGGACGGCGATCTGGTCGTCCGATGGGAGGAATACAGCCGCGTCGAAGAGCGTGTCGGCTCGTTGCGCGTGTTCGACCTGCAGGGGGAACGGCAATTCATCCAGCGGTGGTTCGGACTGCGCACCCGGAACTTCGCCGGCTGGCTCGACAATCAGACCGTCATCTTCACCGAACGTGGCCCATCTCGCCGGCAAGGACCCGAC
Source organism: Thermomicrobiaceae bacterium (assembly GCA_007124395.1). Taxonomy (GTDB): domain Bacteria; phylum Chloroflexota; class Chloroflexia; order Thermomicrobiales; family Thermomicrobiaceae; genus SLMJ01. The sequence goes on from SLFF01000459.1 coordinate 1,432, forward strand.
ACGGAAACCGAACCCGGGGATGAAACCAGTGTCGTCGCGGCCGACCTCACCACCGGTGAGGAGTGGGTGCTGGTTCAGGAGCCGATGGACCGGGTCATGCCCTCTCCAGACGGTCAGTATCTGGCGATAATTCGCCCGGCCCGCTACCCATGGCCCGGCAAGACGGTCGATATTCTCGAGCGCACACCGGACCGCGATACCGAACTGGTTGCTTCCATCACCGACCGCCATCTGAGCTGGACCGGCCGGATCGTCTGGTCAGCTGAGTCCGACCGCATCTACCTCTCCGGAATTCCCGATACGGAGATGCCCGATTCCCTGCCAGCATATGGCGATAGCGCTCCCGGAACCTTCGATTTCACGCAAATGGCGCTGCTGTCGCTGCATGTCGACGGCTCTATCAAAGAGTTTGACCCACCCACTGAGGATGACCCATATCTGATTGTTCCACAGGTTTCCAGTCATGATGATCAACAGTTGATGGCGCTGATCAACCAATCAGGCAACCGCGATGATGAGTGGTTTCCGGCTCTGCTCGATCTGGATTCCGGCGACATCACGATCGCCGAAGAACCGGTCGCCGGCTCGCGCTGGTGGAATTCCGAAGCGCTCTGGTCTCCGGAACAGGATGCGTTCCTGACCCAGAAGCTCGTTGACGGTCTGCTCGAACCCTCCAGCGATCACGAATCGCCAGTTGGTCTTCAGATCGGACAGTTCGATGCGCCATCGGCCGACGCGTCTTTGCTGAGTCTTCAGGACGCCACGTCGATCAGCACCCGTCCCGAGCAGGGAGTGGCACTGCTGCGCTGGATTCCCGATGAGACTGCCCGGCAACTCGATCTAGCGCCGGAGCTTCCGCCTCGTCCGGGCTCCTCGTCGATCCTGCCGCAATCGACCACCGACCAGACGATCGGTGAGGAGACCAGTCTCGATAGCAGCAAGCGGCATCTTATTCTGGCGCAGGATGACGAGCAGTACCGCCTGATGCACCTCGGGGCCTGGTCTGGCGTGCTGACCGGTGAAACAGAACTGAGAGACCTGTCCTGGCTTCCGCGTGAATCGATTGTCATCGGCGCAACGGTTCCCGACGACACCAGCACCGGCAGTCGGCTCAGATTCGTCGCCACTGATCTGACGAGTCCGCTGCACGATCTCGAGATCGATCCAGCAGGGATCGGATCCAGCCCGGCACCGCACTACCGCACGCCTGTCTATTCGCCAGACGGGAATACGCTGGCGTTTCTGACCATTGACGAGGGCAGCGACACACTCACCCTCTGGCAGCAACCAACTGCAAAGCAGGCTGTACCGATCGACACCTGGGATTGGCCGGCCGAACGCAGCGTCGAACCGTCACTCTCGCTGACCTGGGTCGACAGCACGACATTGCTCCTGCCGATGCCTGCCAACTGGGAAAACGGCTACCCGCGATCGGTCGATCTGGTTCGTTTCGATCTGTCGAACCCGGAGGATCCGGTGAGCGCACATCTCCGGAGTTTCCGTGCCCGGGGCAGTGATCGCGGGATCGACATTCCGGAGATCCTGCTAGCTCCGGATGAAGCTCACCTGGCGATCAGAGCCCGCTACCTGACTTCGAGCAATCCGGAAAACGCGACTGACGCTATACTGATCAGCCCCACATCCGATCTGCAGATGGCCCTGGAAGTCGCTCGGTCGTCGCGGGGTGACGGGATGCTCTGGCTCGATGACGGCGAGTGGCTCGTGGCCGGTCTCGACGATCGAATCATGCTGCTGGACAGGCTTGGCCAGCAGACACAGGAGATTGACAGCGGCCCCGCGGCATTCCCGGTGCTAACAGAAACTGGGGAACTCTGGTATCAGGATCGGTCGGACGACGGCCAGATCATGCGGGTACCGTTCGCTCTGGAGACAACTCGATAGCGTTCGCAGAACACGGGAGCACCGTTTGCCATGAACCGACCTCACCTGCTGACCAAGAACGAGATCAAAGACAAATACGATGGATTTGCCCGTTGGTACGACCTTGTTGAGGCGATTCCCGAGTTCTTCGGAGTTCGATCGCTCCGCCGCGACCTTGCTTCACGGGCCAGTGGCAAGACGCTGGAAGTCGCCGCCGGAAGTGGCAAGAATCTGCGGTTACTGCCGGAAGATATCGACCTTGTTGCCGGTGACATCAGCAAGGGCATGCTGAACATCGCCGATCGCAAGGCTCGCAAGTTGAACATGCACCCGACCTACACGCTGTTTGATGCTGAG
>SLFF01000407.1 GCA_007124395.1 Thermomicrobiaceae bacterium
TATTTGATGAACCGATTCTGACACACGCGCATGTAATAAGCAAGTGATTGCGCTTAGATCAGATTCGACCTATCTTCATTCATTGCGTATTCTGGTTCACACTTGGAGTTGTCGTCTGGGACTGGATGGCAAGCGGGGCTTCAACACGTCCAGCGCATCTACTGAAAGACACGACCCCGAGCCCGTCTGGGCCCGGGGTCGTCGCCTTCTGTCGCAACAGGAGTGATTAGGCCCGGGCCGTCACCAGGTATGTCTGCAACGGGTGCATCACTCCGCGATCATCGATGTAGTCGCTCAGTCCGGCGCTGGTGTCGCGTGCGATCGCCTGCCGAACATCGTCCTCCATGGTGGATACCAGTTCACTCAACGGAGAGCTGGAGAGCTCCTGCTGGATGTAGTCGGGGACCGTTGGGAACCGGGCCGTCACCAGCGAAATCATGATGTCAGCCTGCGTGAAACCAGCCCCGGTCACCATCTTACGAAGGCCCTCACGGGTCCACTCCTGAAACGGAGAGTTCATCATCGTGCCGAGGTTATCCCCGCCGTGACGCCGAAATGCCTCGATCAGTGGCCGATAGGTGTGATTGTGCTCGATCGAACGGAAGACGCTGAAGACCAGTCGCCCGCCTGGCCGTAGCACCCGATGAATCTCCTTCAGCGCCGTCTCCCGATTCTCGAGAAACTGGAACGCTTGCTGGGAGAGAACAACGTCGAACGAACTTCGGGCCAGTGGGAGATCTTCAGCACTCCCCTGCTGCCACTCGATTCCGGGATGGGTCTCAGCGGACACGCTCCGGGCGACGTCGAGCATTCCCGGGTTGATATCGACACCGGTTATATTCTCGCCATTGCCGAGATGTTCGGCGGCAACACGAGCAACGATGCCGGTTCCGCAACCGAGATCCAGTACCCGTTCCCCGGGTTGAATCGCAGCCTGCTGGATCAGCTTTTCCGCAGCTTCCTGAAACAGCGCCGGCACCAGGTAGCGCTCATACGCGAGAGGCGTGTCCCCTTCGACCTGCCACTGATTTAGCTGTGCACTGCTGGACATTTCGTTCTCCTTTCGGATATGACGTAAACGATCTGAACCCAGTCTAGGAAGGCAGCAGGCGCATGTAATGCGTGCCGGCACGTAGATACCCGACAGGCGACACGTAATTCGGGAATGGCAGTGTGGCTTAGCTGGACTGGGAATTATTGGAAGAGGAATGCTCGAGCGCGTAGGCCGTCACGATGGCCCGAGCCGCCTGGCCCTCAGCGCCAAGTTTCTGATAGATCGAGGACACGTGGCGTTCCACGGTTCGGACGCTGAGATACAGCTCATCGGCGATCTTCGGGTTTGTGTATCCAATCGAAATCAACCGGAGGATCTCAGACTCCCGGCGGGACAGCCCGGGATATACGATCGTTTCCCGGGGTGCAATCTCATCCTCCTGAGCAATCTGTTGTAGCAGCGCAATCGCCCGTTCACGATCCGGACTGGCTCCGATACGCTCGAACAACTCGACGGCGCTGCGACACTCGGCCGAAGCAACACGGCATCGATTCCCTGCCGCCAGGGCCTCAGCGAGCTCCAACCGGGTGCGTGCCGCTTCGAACAGTGCATTGCTGGATACGAACAGGTCGATCGCGTCTTCAAAGCAAGTCCGTACCTCGTCGTGCTCTCTACGGTTCGCGGCAACCCGTCCGCGGGCCCGGATAGCCGTCGCCCGAACCGGCCCAGTCGATATCAGTTCTGCGGTGCTTGTCAGGGCCTCAAGCGCTGCGTCCACGTCTGCGTCATTGTTGAGCCGCAGGGCGATCTGGAGCCGGAGATCCAGCGCAGACAGACGATCCGTGACCGCCTGCTCAGGCAGACGCCGGAGAAAGCGATCGATGAGATCTCTGGCACCCGTCAGGTCGCCCTTATCGAACGCGATCGCAGCCCGGCCCAGAAGCGAATACGGGTGATCGTGAACGCGGGAGTAGAGATCCTCTGCCACATCGATCTTTCCCTGCAGGCGTCGCAGATCGGCCAGTCGCAGCAGCCCTTCGGGAGCCCAACCGGCGCGCGTCGCAAGAAGCTCGTCAGTAACTGAAAGCAACTCGCGCTCCGCCTGAGACCACTCACCCTGCCAGATCAGAATACTGGCGTAGTGTCCCCGGCACACCGAAACCATCGACCGATAATCCCAGCGTTCGCAGAGGTCGATAAGCACCTGACACCATTCTGCGGCGCGGCTGAAATCCTGCACCCGTTCACAGGCATAGAAGAGGTAACAGCACGAGGTGACGATCACGTCCGGGTCGCTGATCTCTCCGCTGATGGCGGCGCTGGCAGCTTCGTCGAGCATTGCCATGCCCCGGTCGACATCTCCCGAGCTCACCGTCCCCAGACCAAGCAGCGACAGAGCGAGCATCTCCAGATCAAAGACTCCAACGTCCCGAGCAAGGTTCATCGACTCCCGGGCATGCTGTTGAACTCCTTCGAAATCGAGATTTTCCAGCGCGATATGGCCCCGGGCAAACGCCAGAAGGGCATGTTCCACTGCCGACTTCTCGATGCGGTCGAGGATTCGCTGCGCTCGTTGCAACCAGCCGTTGGCGATGGCCGGCGCCCGCCGAAAGATGTAGTGATCCAGCGCCATCCAGGTCGCCATCCGGGCAGCCCCGAGCTGATCGTCTGCATCTCGATACAGCACGAAGGCCCGTTCGCGACTGGTGAAGAGAACATCGATCTCATCCAGCCACCATGCGGCGTTGGCGAGGCCCTCGTGGGCTTCGCCGTCCTCCGTTACATCGAGCGCGTCCTGAAACCCCGACCGTGCCTCGTGCCACCGGCCGTCTGAGAGTGCCTGGTGCCCGGCTTCAAGGGACGCCACAAATTGTGGTGGTGCTTCCCTCTGACTCACGGCTGATCCTGCCTATCGTTGTGACTGGCATAAATTATGGCAGATCATGCCGGGCTAGGATGGCCACGCTGAGCAGGGTTACTTCCGAATCCGCAAGGAACTCCGATGATAGACACCAGAGCACCTATCGAGCAGGTTTGGAGTTCCCCCAGTTCTCGTAGAACGCAACCTCGTGAAGCGGATGCCGGTTCGCCGGTTTGAAATCGTCTCCCCTGAACCAGCCAACCGGGATCAGTCCTGCCTGGGAAACACCTTCCGGGATTCCAAGGAGTTGGGCGACTTCCGATTCGCCTCCCAGATGGATCGTCGTCATCGATGAACCAAGTCCCCGGCTTCTCAGGGCCAGCATGAAGCTCCACCCGGCAGACCAGACCTCTCCGAATACACCCGAGGCGGACATGTTTATCAGGTCGGTGTCAAAACCAAGTTGTCGAAACAGGCAGTAATCGTCGTTTACCTGCAAAACGGTGCAGGGGATCACGTGCATGCAGATGTTCGGCCAGATACCAGCTCGATCTGGCAACACGCCGGGTGGTGGGGTCCACCTCCCCTGGCTCCTGCTCCATCACTTCGAGGAACGGAACCAGCATCTGCCGGTAGACCTCGGCGATTGCAGCTCGCTTTTCCGGGTCAGTTACGACAAGCCAGCGCCAGTTCTGCAGGTTGAACCCGGTCGGTGCCTGCAAGGCGATCTCCAGGCACTCCTGAATGATCTGAAGCGGGACTTCCCGCTCCAGATCGAGGCGCTGACGGACGGCTCGTGTTGTTGTCA
>SLFF01000139.1 GCA_007124395.1 Thermomicrobiaceae bacterium
AGATCGGCTACGCGATCGCCGCGCCGGAACTGACCGCCGCCATTCGTGGCGCCCACCAGTTCATCACGTTCGCCACTTCCACGCCATTTCAGGAGGGCATGGCAACCGGGATGGAAGCGGCTCTGGAATCGGACTACTACGACCAGCTCGCCACACGCTACACCAGTCTGCGAAACATCATGAAGCAGGGTCTGGAAGGCGCCGGATTACCGATCCTCCCGGCCGAGGGCAGCTTCTTTTTGCTGGCCAATGCGGCAGGACGCGGATTCGAAGACGATGTCAGCTTCTGTATGCACCTGCTGAAAGACATCGGCGTGGCGGCGATTCCACCGTCGGCGTTCTATGCCGATCCATCAACTGCGCCGATACTCGCCCGGTTCTGTTTTGCCAAGGAGCCAGCAACGCTGGAAGAGGCGAACCGTCGGCTTCAGGCACTTGGGTAACCCGCTACCTATGAGAAAACTCCATCGAAACGCGAAACCCGGAGTTCGTTACCGAACTCCGGGTTTCGGGGGGAGTGGGGGATTGGCGAGAACAAGCTACTCGATCGCGTAGGTGATGTAGACGTTCACGCTGATTACCTGCTCGCCCGGCTCGATTCGAGACATCATCTCGCCTTCGGCCGCTTCATCCATCGCCATATCGAAATCATCCATCCGCATGGCCGGGCCCGACGGCGAATACTCGTCGATCTTCAGGGGGGGCCCAGCTGAGACACCAGTCAACTCCGCCAGGTGCTCGGCCTTGGCACGAGCCTCGTCGACCGCCATCTCACGAGCCTGCTCGATCGCTTCCTGACGATCTTCGACCTCGAAACGAATATTGGCGACCCGGTTCGCGCCGTTATCCAGCGCGGTGTCGATCACCTCACCGGTCATATCGATGTCGGCAATCCGGACCTGCACCATCTGGGTCAGCACATACGTCTGTGTGCCGGTACCCGGATCGAGCTCAACGTCATCTTCGTCATCGGTTACTGCGTCATCTTCCTCGTCAGTGACCGCATCATCGTCGGCAACTTCATCGTCGTCAGCGTGACTGGCCGGGGCATCCGGAGCGACGACATCCTGCTCCGACTCGGACCTCATCGGCTCGACCTGTTCATCTCGCACCCAGATGTCATAGGCAGTCGTCCGAATATCTGCTTCGTCGATGCCCAGATCCAGCAGCGCATCGATCATGTCGTTCATTCGCTCGTCAGCTTCGGCGCGGATTGAATCCAGATCGCTGCCTTCGAGCTCCACCCCAAGCGTCACCTGAGCGACATCTGGCGAGACACTGATCTGACCATGGCCCTCAACGCTGATTCCACGATCCTCCATCATTCCCTGCGCCTGCACGGACTGCGGAGATGGGCTACTGTCTCCACCGGCGATCAGAAACGCACCCACCGCACCTGCAAGAACGAGTGCGACTGCCGCGACCGCGGCCAGTAATCGCTGTGCTCCATTCATACCAAGTCTCCAGACCTTCCACGGGCACATCGGCCCGATATCCTGAGTAGATTGTTCCCGCATTCGGGCCATTCGCCCGATGCTTCTGATCTGATGACGTCGCGCTGTCGCGGAATGTTCCTGCGAGCGGGCAGTCAATAATAAAACGCGAAACGTTCAGGGTTCGTTATCGTGGAGATTGAGAAGATCCCGGCCACACGCGTGGCAAGACGAAGCCAGCCACCAGCAGGACCGCGGTCAGGAGAGCGAGACCGATCCCCGTCCACTGCAGCAGTGACAACCCACCGTCGGTCTCATCCACCGACTGGATGCCGGGCATGGCATCGTCTTCAGCAGTACCGGCCACGGGATGATCGGCATCGTCCGTGGCGGCGTCATCGTCCGGGGCAAGCTCGACCGCAGGCTGATCAGTCGGTTCATCTGGCGGCTCCGGAGCCTCTTCAGCAACCGGCAGATCCTCATCCCCTTCCGGAGCTGCCGAATCGAGTTCTGCATCTGGCGCGGCTTCCTCGGCCTCGGATTCCTCGGCCGCGTCCATCGCGGCATCTTCATCAGTGGACATGATGGATGGCTCGTCGGCCCGCTCTTCTGCAGCTGGAGCCTCGCTGTCGGCCGATTCCTGCATAGTGGTGAACTCAGTAGCGGAATCATCGCTTCCGGTTGTGCTGAACAGATCCGCGGTAATCACCATGACCAGCAATACGGCCGCCGCCAGCCCCGCCCACCGAAACCGAGACTGGTTCCGAACGATCCATGGCTGGATCTCCACCGGATCCGATGCCGAAGTGGGTTTCGTGTTAACATCGGCCGGCGTCAACCGGAAGGATCGGGGAACCTCGGGTTCCGGGAGATCAGCCAGAAGGGAAGAAATCGTCTGCTGAGCGGCCAGCTCTTCGCGGCAGTCCGCACAGTGGGCAAGATGCTGTTCGATGGTGGCACGCTGCTCACTCGTCAGCGCCTCACCATCGGCATACGCCGAAAGATCTTCGATCGGGATATGCTGGTTGTTCTTACCCGCGGTCATAAACTGGCCTCAACACCACTGTCAGATTCGATCCATTCTCCAGACACACCACCAGCACGGTTATGTCTTGCTATCACTTTGACGCCAGGCACGCTCGTAGAGTTCCCTCGCCCGGTCATCGGCCTGTAGAAGATCTCGCAATCGGAGACGTCCACGGCTGATCCGGGACTTCACTGTCCCCAGTGAAGCTCCAGTGATATCCGTAATCTCATCATAGGAGTACCCGTGAATGTCGAAGAGGGTCACCGCAGTGCGCTGGTCGTGGGAAAGCTGTTGCAATGCCCGTTCGAGATATTCCGAGAGCTGGCTGCGGCTGGCGAAGCTGTCCGGATGCTCGGAAACCGGCTCAACCGTCCACTCTGGCTGGGTTTCGACCGGCTGGGCATCCAGCGATGCAGCTGGGCGGCGACGTTGGGCGCGGATCATGTCATAGCAGCGGTTGGTGGCAATGCGCGCCAGCCAGGATTTCAGCGAGCCGCCCTGATACTGCTCCAGCGCCCCATACGCCTTGATGAACGTATCCTGAGCGGCATCCTCCGCCAGAGACGCGTCACCAAGAATTCGCACGCAGATACGGTAGATGAGCGTCTGGAAGTCATCAACGATCTGGTTGAACGCTTCCAGATCACCACTTCTGGCGCTGGCGATGAGCTGCTGGTACCTGTCGTGTTCTGTTTCGAACATTACGATTATCGAAACCCCGTCGGATGCTGCAGAATTATCTCGTCGGCTGCATGTCTACCATGCTGACTTCTCCCCATAGTCTCTCAAATCGTGCTACGATTTCGCTGAGAATGGTGGTCAGTTGGGCCAAATGGGCTATCTCACCTCACATCATCGTGTACTACACTATCGATAGTAACACCGTGGGTGCTGATTGGTTTGCCAATCACGGGTGATGAGGTAGTGTACGCCGATGCTGACAGTAGCGGAATCAGGCAGCAACATGAGTGAAGCGAAACCGGACACAATAACGGTCGCCCTTGCCGACGATCATGTTCTCTTCAGGCAGGCGCTCCGGCACTTGCTCGATTCCGAGAACGACATTCATGTCGTTGGGGAAGCCAGTGACGGCCGGGCAATCCAGACACTGGTAGAACAACACCAGCCGGATGTCATTCTGATGGACATCAACATGCCCGGGATCGATGGTGTGACGGCCACACGTGAGCTGAAATCACAGCTGCCAGACATCCGCATTATCATCCTCACCATGTTCTCGGAAGACGGTCATGTCATTCGTGCGGTCCGCGCCGGTGCCGATGCCTACCTGCTCAAGAACAGCGAGTCATCCCGTGTCGTGGATGCGATTCGCGCTGTCCGGCGGGGGGAATCGATCATCGAGCCACAGCTCGCCTCGAAACTCCTCTCGGAATTCCGTCGCGTGTCCGACGTGCGAGAAGACGATTCCATGGGCGGTTTGACATCACGAGAGATGGATCTGCTCCGCCTTGTCGCCAGCGGCATGAGCAACAAGGAGATCGCCCAGCACCTCAGCCTCGCCGAGAGCACGGTAAAGAATCGGCTCTCCCTCCTCTTCGAAAAGCTGGGCGTCAAAGATCGCACACAGGCCGCAATCTACGCCCTCTCTCACGGACTGATCCCGCTTTCCCGGGATGGTGAAGAGACGTACTGATCTGACCAACAGGGGAATACACGAACCCCCGATGCACTCGTATGCCGGGGGTTTTTCTGTTTAATGGAGCAGGTGCTGGCATGCATCCAGCGCCGGACACGTTCCAGACGAACTGTTGACAGGGAGCTACTGCAGGGGTGCAATGACCACTGCTGATCGTCTTCGGTAGAGGATTTTGCGTGGCGCCTGAAGATCTGGTGAGAGACATTACCAAACTGATGCGCGAAGGAGATCGGGAAGAGCTGATCTCCCTGCTGAGGAACTCCGCCCGCGAGGGCCGGCTATCCGACGCGCTCGCCACCCTGTCGACCCGAGAGATTCATGAGCTGGCCGATACACTCGGCGATGACGCCTTCGGTGACCTTCTCGGTGAGCTCGATCCACCAGACGCGGCCCAGTTGTTGACCCGGCTAGCCGTTCGCGATGCCGCGGATGTCCTCGAGGCGATGGATCCGGACGACGCGGCCGACGTGGTCGGGGCCTTCGACGAAGCCGACGCCAACCGATTCCTCGTCGAGATGGAACCGGTGGAGGCCGCAGAGCTCCGACAGCTACTCTCCTACGCACCGGATACCGCCGGTGGCCGGATGACGCCCGCCTTTATTGCCATCTCTGCCGATCTTCGCGCCGATCAGGCCGTGGTGGCCCTCCGGCAACTCTCCCGCGAGGCCGAAACCATCTACTACGTCTACGTTACCGACGAGGAAGACCACCTGATCGGGGTCCTCTCGCTGCGTGGACTTGTACTCAGCCCGCCACAAACGCCGGTTCGCGAGGCGATGGTGACCGATCTGGTGACCGTTACGGTGAATACCGATCAGGAAGAGGCGGCACAGATTCTGACCGCCTACAACTTGCTGGCACTGCCGGTGGTCGATGAACAGGGTCGTTTACAGGGCATCATCACCTCAGACGATGTCTCGGACATTATCGAGCAGGAGACCACAGAGGACATCGAGCGGCTCGGTGGTTCGGCACCACTGGAAGAATCGTATTTGCGTGCCCGCCCGGTGCACCTCGTCCGGAAACGTCTGGGCTGGCTGCTGGTGCTTTTCCTGGGGCAAGCCTATACCGGTACCGTGCTGGCATTCTATGAAAGCACGCTGGAAGCGGTCACCGCGCTGGTCTTTTTCATGCCGTTGCTGATCGGTACCGGCGGCAACGCTGGGTCCCAGGTCGTCACCACGATTGTGCGTGCAATGGGTGTGGGCGATGTGGTTTTCCGTGACATCTTCAAAATCCTCTGGAAGGAGATGCAGACCGGTGTGATGCTCGGGTTAGCCATGGCTGCCGCCGTCTTTGTGCGGGCACTGATGCTCGGGGTGGGGGTGGATGTCGGGGTCGTTGTTGCAATCACGATTCTCACCGTCGTCATCTGGGCGGTCACGGTCGGTGCGATTCTGCCATTGATCCTGCGTCAGTTACGGGTCGATCCTGCGGTGGTGTCGGCACCGTTCATCGCGACACTGGTGGATGGCACCGGCCTGCTGATCTACTTCTCGGTTGCTGGCTTCATACTTGGTCTCTAGGCTGAGATATTTCCTGCGGCACCGCGAGACACGGAACGAAACTGGCGACTGATATGCTACAGTCCATTAAGTTGTGCGCAGAAGTGTTCCGGGAACGTTGGAGCAGTCAATCATGAGCTCGGATCCGAACCAGCGTGACAATCCGCTACCAGAGCACGATCTGGACGTTGAACGAGGTACAGACCATATCACCGAACTCGAAGACGACGAGGAAGACGAAGAGATCCCCGTCGGGTTGATGATCGCTCTCGTCGTTCTGGCAGTCGTGATCGCCGTGATCTATCTCACGCTCGGTGGCGGACACAATCATTTTCATTAGGCCGGTCCCGTCATCAGCATTCTGGACCCTCATCACCAGCGGTAGAATCGAGCGCCGCAACATTGAGCGATTCAGATGACTGATACGGTGCGCTCCGGCATCCGTCGGTTTATTGCAGAGGAACTTTCCCGTGAATAACGGTAGGCGTCGACCGCTCACGTGGCTACTGCCTATTCTCGGTGTCGTACTGATAGCGGGTCAGCCGAGTGGTGTTGCTCGGGCAACCGATTCATTGCTGATCGAACGTCCGGAATTCCAGCAGGTCTGGGACCGCACCGAAGCGCCGGTTGCCAACGGAGATTCCCCGCGCTCCTGGCTCTGGGGACCAGAACCACGTACCGGGAAGATCGTCGAACGATATCTGGAATCCCCGAACGAAGAACGGGCTGTTCAGTATTTCGACAAGGGCCGGATGGAGATCAATGATCCGTCTGCCGATCCATCTGATCCGTGGTTCGTCACCAGCGGACTGCTGACACGAGAGTTGATCAGCGGAGAGCTTCAGATTGGCGACGATGCGTTCCTGAGCACGGGAAGCGGAGCCAGCATTCAGGTGGCCGGCGACCACATGAACCCGTTCCCGCAATATCGACATCTCGATATGATCGTTGATCAGGGCAACCCGGATCGTACCGGAGAGATTGCCGACAAGGTCCTGACGCCCGACGGGCTCGATCCCGACGCCCTGCCTCCCGACGATCCGAGGTCCACATTCGCTCACTACATCACCTATCACGGCACTGAGGGGTCTGACGTCGGATACAACATCCCCGAAGCGTTCTGGGACTATCTGAACGCCGCAGGCACCGTTTACGATCAGGCTGGCGACCCAACCATCGCCGATCCGCTCTTCGACTGGATCTTCGTGATGGGGTTCCCGATCGCCGACGCGTTCTGGGCCGAGGTTCCGGTCAACAACGTCCCCCAATGGGTGCTGATTCAGCCATTCGAGCGACGGGTACTCACCTACACCCCGGGCAACGCGCCGGAGTGGCAGGTAGAGATGGGGAACATCGGCCAGCACTATCGCGACTGGCGCAGCCAGTACTTCCCCGTTGCAGATAACAACGGCGACAAGTCCAACTTTGCGCTCTATGACGATGCAGACTGGCACTTCCGGATTACCACCGGCGGAGATGAAATCTGGGAGATGACATCGTCAACTGACAGCTTTATCCCTGGCTCCTCGCTCCATGCCCGGAATGAATACCGTCTGGATGGCTTGCGTACTACCTACTGGTCTGCCGGCGAAGAGGGGCTCTTCCTGCACGGCTGGGACCTGCGAGACGGCCAGCGCTCACTCGTCGATATGGTGGTCTACAGCCCAGCTCTCCACGTGCTGCCAGACGAGTGGGCCCCCACCGAGATCACCAGCGACGCGACCGCCATCTCACTGCTCAGCGACCCGGAGACGGAATCGATCACCTTCAACACGGTCACCAGGCAACTGGTATCAACCTACACCGGGGTGTTCCAGACATGGCGCGTGGAGAGTTCTGATTTCGACAACTCTGCAATACGTCACGATCTCGGCCAGACGTTCTGGTTCGAACCGGAGATCGGAACCGTCATGTGGCGGTTCGACAGCCAGGCCTCAGCCATGCTTCTGAATAGCTCACTGCTGGAAAACGACGAATAGGCCCAACCCCGTTCGGGCGTAACCACTATCACAAATATTGCACTTCTGCGTAACTTATTGTCCTCATGGGCCGATGGTCCCACGGCTGGTCTCATTGCCGACATCAAACGAAACATTTTCGGTATGATGACGTTATGAATAGTGACGCTGTGGTCTGAACCTGTTCAAACCCGGTCGTCGATCATGCGTCGGACGGGTAGCGTGCGCGACACTCACCCTGGTTGCACAACCCACCGGTGGACAAAACAGAACAATTCGTCACGCTGACTGACTCGGCAACAACCTGTCAATCAGCGATACGTTGGGAGGAGATATCTGGTGACCGGACCTGACTGGGGCGCTCTCACCCTCATTCCACCAATCCCTGGTGTTGTGGGATCTGCTCGTTCAACAACGGGGAGGTCGTAGATGACTGGATCACGCAATTGGAAACAGGTCCTGACGGGCAAGAGGCTGGATCGCCGCACGTTGCTCAAGGGCGCGGCGGCAACCGCTGCCGGTATTGCCGGACTCTCGGCAACGGGAACCGGAACAGGCAACATCGTCTCGAGTCCGGTACAAACCGCACGCGCACAGGATTTCTGGGGCGTGGCCAAGGTTTATTTCGATCAGACCGGGCATCATCTTCAGGATGATTTTCTTCAGGCCTGGCAGGCGAACGGTGGCCTGCGCACGTTCGGCTACCCGATTTCGGAGCGCATGCAGGAGGACGATCGGGAAGTTCAGTATTTCGAGCGCGCCCGCTTCGAGCTGCATCCGGAACACGCCGGTACTCAGTACATCGTTCAGGCAACATTGCTTGGCAGCTGGGTAACCCGTGAGCGTCGCCAGGACGGTGAAGCGCCGTTCGTGAAAACGGATCCACCAGAAGAAACCGTCTCCGGCCGGCAATATTTCCCGCAGACCGGGCATACCCTCTCCTACGGATTCAAGACCTACTGGGAGCAGAACGGTGGGCTCTATGTCTTCGGGTACCCGATCTCTGGAGAGTTCTCCGAGCACAACCGGGACACCGGACGTGAGCACACGGTTCAGTATTTCGAGCGCGCCCGCTTCGAGTGGCACCCTGAGCATCAGGGAACACCGTACGAGGTGCTGCTTGGCCGCATGGGAGCCGAATACGCGGATGCCAATGACATCGACACGGGCCGTGTTTCCCAGGATAGTGATTCGATCCGGGCCTTTGCCGGCCTGATGGACCCGAACTGGTCTCGTGCAGTGCGCACGCAGGATGGACACGCGATCGGCATCATCACCGCAAGCAGCGTCAACATCCGGTCATCGCCCAGCCTGAACGCCAGCATCATCGGCACAACCTACAATCGTCACCCACATATTTTGAAGGGCATGGTTGCCGGAGATTCCATCGGTGAGATCCCCGCCTGGTACAAACTTGGCGAGAATCGATACATCGCCGCGGCATGGATGGAACCATTCATCGCCCCTCGTCCTCCCCGCACCTACTCCGGGCGCTGGGTTGACATCAATCTGTCTCGTTTCTACGCGATTGCCTACGATGGCAACATCCCGGTGTACGCCGCGATCATCACCGCGGGACGGGACGGCCGCACGCCGATCGGTGAGTTCCGGGTGCTTCGACGCGTCCGCAGCGAAACGATGGATTCGGCCACAGTCGGTATCCCGCGGGGTCACCCGGAGTACTACTATCTGGAAGACGTCGAGTACACGCAGTACTTCCGGGATGGTGGCTACGCAATGCACGAGAACTACTGGTCGCACCCGAGCGCCTATGGCCGGTTCTCCAGTAACGGTTGCGTTGGCCTGTTCATCGAGGACGCCCGGTTTTTCTGGAATTTCCTGAGTATCGGGTCCCGGATTCACATCCACTTCTAGGCCCGGCACCGAAGAGACAATACACGTACCCGGCAAGAGGCGGTCACTGATGACCGCCTCTCTTTTTGACCGTGAATCGTATGGTGAACGTGATGTTCACTATTCGGTTGCCTGTTACTTCGACTGATGCTAGACTGACCCCAGTTGGCAGGGAACAGGGACCATCACAACTCGATCCGCACGTGCCGGTGCATCTGCACGCGGCTCAGCTCCCGTCCCTCACATTCAGCTTTCGGGAAGGTGCTGGAGCGGTGCGGATACCACCCCGCTGGATTCTGGTTGTCTCGGTTGCCACAGGGGCGGCAATCATGGGAGATTCGCTCCTCTATGCCGTTCTCCCGGTAATCTGGGAAGATCTCGGCCTGACGGCCGGGATGGTTGGCATCATTCTGAGCATCAACCGGTTCGTTCGCATGGTGACCAACCCGATTGCCGGGTGGGTGGCCGGCCGGATTGGTGCCCGGCTACCGTTCATGCTGGCGGTGATCGTGGCGGCAGGGTCGACTCTCGCCTATGGCATCGGCCTCGGCGTTGCCGGGTTCCTGGTGGCCCGATGCCTCTGGGGGCTCTGCTGGTCGTTCCTGCGACTCGGCGGGCACCTTGCCGCGATCGAATCCGGCGTCGACGGTCGACGCGGCTTCTACCTCGGGTTTTTCTCCGGGATCACTCGCGCCGGTAGCCTGATAGCCGTCGTGATCGGCGGATTTCTCACGGATATCATCAGCTTCGAAGTGACGATCTATCTGTTCACCGCCATCGGTGCGCTAGCCGGGTTCTGGACATTTCGCGAGTGGCGCAAGCAGCCAGAATTCATTCCTCCCGAGAAAGACGACGACGTTGCCCGGCACCAGGAACCACCAGCCCCGCAAGCCCGGGCATGGTGGATGGCCGTCGGAACGCTGTTCTCGCTCACGTTTCTCCACGGACTGGCCATCAGCGGGCTGGTTACCGCGACACTCGGCTACCTGATTGCCGATCGCTACACGGACGGCGTGGATCTGGCGTTCGTGACGATTGGCGTGGCGTCGTTCACCGGGCTGCTGCTCGGCAGCCGGTTTCTAGCTGATGCGATCTGGGCACCAGTGGCCGGGCACTCCAGCGATCGATGGGGGCGCCTTCCGTTCTTCATCATCATGGCGACGATCCAGGTTGTTGCGCTGGCGTTTCTGGGCGCTTTCGATCTGCTGATCTGGACGATCCTTGGGGCCCTGCTGCTCTTCTTCGCCGCAACCGCTGTGCAGGTATCGATGGATGCCGTAGCCGGTGATCTGGCGATCCACGGCAACCGGGCAACGGTGATGAGCTGGTACGCCACCTCGCACGACGTCGGTGCAGCCATCGGACCGATCATCGGCTACTCGATCGGTATCTCCATCGGCCTTGCCACCGTTTATCCAGCAACCGCCGGTATCTTCGCAATCGTGGCACTGGTGTTCGTGATCGTGCAGCGCAAGGTACGATCGATCGCAGCGCGCTAGTCACATCGTCACCCTGTTGACATACGTATGACATTCTGTTACTGTACTGCCATTCAGCGGTACGGATTCATTGGTCTGGAGAACATGTGACAGATAGCGGGACGCTTCGAGATCAACAAGCAGATTTCACCCGCCAGATGGTCATGGAGGCCGCCAAGCGGGTGATCGACACCTACCCGATCGAGGAGTTCACCATCCAGAAGATCGCCGATGAAGCCGGTATGTCGCATCGAACGGTGTACCGGTACTACCCGACGAGACAGGCGCTTCTGGATGCCTTTACAGACTGGATAGAAGACGTCGTTGCGCCGCTTCCCGAGAATCTTATCGAAGACCCGGACGATGTAACCGTCACGGTACGCCTGGCGTTCGATCGGTTCGATCAATACGCTCCGTACTTCCGTGCCGGTTTGATTCTGGCATCTCAGGGGGAGCCATTGCGACCCCACCGACAAAAGGATCGCGACCGGCAGATTCGCGAAGAACTCGCCGGGTTGCTGGAGCCACTGGAACCGGAACGCGCCGAAGAAGTCTACGCGGTGCTGCGTCATCTGCTTGGTGCGCATACCTGGCACGTTCTGCATGACCGGTTCCAGCTCCACGATGGACGTGCAGGTGAGTCGGTGGCCTGGGCGCTCGAGGTGCTGATCGAGGCGATCAAGAATGGGAATCACCCGAAGGCTCGGGTTGTACGGGACACAGATGAATAGCTGATTCGCCCGGATCAGCGTTGAGGCGCCGCGCGGGCAATCAAATGGACAACTGGATAAACGGAGGTAGGGAGCACGATGGTGATTGGTGATCAGGACACAGGTTCCGCAACTGCACGACAGGTCTTTATCCATCTTCTTGATGCGGTCGATGCCGATCGCATCGGCGGCAAGGCCGCCACACTGGCGCTTCTGGCTCGACGCGGATTCCCGACGCTCGCCGGGATGGCGCTTCCTGCCGACCAGGTCGATTCGTTCCTCGAAGATCCTCACCAGGCGCTCCCTGCGATCGCCCAGATGCTGGATCAACTCGGAGGCGGCCCGGTAGCCGTTCGATCCTCTGGACTCGCCGAAGACCAGCAGGACGCCTCTCACGCCGGGCAGTTCTCCACGGTACTGGACGTCAGCGGGGAGCGCGACGTCTTCGACGCAATTACCCGGGTGGTGCGTTCCGGCCAGTCTGATCGCGTCGCCCTCTACCGTTCGGCGGTCGCGTCCGGGGAACATCAGCCAGACGGCACCGCGGTACTGATTCAGCCGATGTTGCAACCGGTGGCTGCCGGAGTCGCGTTTTCGGCCGATCCCGGCACCGGAGATCGGGATGTCGTCGTGATCAACGCCGTGCCAGGTGTCGGCGCCCATCTGATGGATGGCACGGTCACCGGTGAGGAATGGCGCGTCCAGGATGATCGTGCTGAGTGCCAAACTCCCTCCCCCGCCTGTCTCTCGATTGTTGATGTTCACCGGATTAGCGAACTCACCCGTCGGGTGGAAGCATCGTTCGATGGTGTTCCGCAGGACATCGAGTGGGCCATTGCCGGGGATGATCTGATCCTGCTCCAGTCACGGCCGATCACCGCGCTTCCGGTCAAGCCAGTGCTTCCCGCACTGGATGGCTACTGGACCAAAGAGCTGGAGCACTTCATTCCACCAGTGTCGCTCATGACCTGGTCGATCCATCAGCCGAACCTGTATCAAGCCACCCAGGCTGCACTGGAAGCGTTCGGGCTGCTTTTCGAAGCGCTCGATATTACCTACCGGGCCGGCGAAATCTACGAGTCCGAAATCCCACTCGGTGGCGAAAAGCCGGACGAGAGCGGCCCCCCACCGTGGTGGCTCTTCGGGGTTCTGGCGCGGGTAGTGCCGGATATGCGCCGGCGGATGCGCCTGGCCCGGGAAGCGATCGATACTGATCTCGAGGGGCAGATCCTGCATCGTTGGGAGACCAAGTGGTCGTCTGAGCTGGAAGCAACGTCAGCGAACCTTCGTGCGGTTAAGCTCGACTCGCTTTCCGACGCTGCACTCGCCACCCAGCTCGACATCCTGCGCTCATTCACGAAGAGAGCGTTCTACATCCACTTTCAGCTTGCGTTTCCATGCATCCTCCCGGTCTACCGCCTGATCACACTGTGCGAGGAACTCTTCGGGTGGGATGAGCATCAGACGCTTCGACTCATGCACGGGACATCCCACGGAACCAGCGTTGCAACCCGGGATCTCGATCGACTCGCAGCGATGATTCAGCAAGATCCTCTCGCCAGTGCGTTGTTCGAAGATCGCGGACTGACGCTCGATCAGCTACACGCTGAATGTCCCGGGATTGCCTCCGAGAT
>SLFF01000440.1 GCA_007124395.1 Thermomicrobiaceae bacterium
CGTCTCGCGATACTCCGCCGCTCAAATAGACCTCTCACCCGCCGAACCACCGTGGTTCTGGCGGGTTTTCCATTGGTGACGTGGTGTGAAACGGCGGGGCAACACAATCTTCATAAACTGATAAACAAACGTTAATCATGCGATCACCGTTCGATAACAGACGGCTCCTAGACTCCTGAGCAGGTTCACGACGAAAGGCTCGTGACGGCGATCTACCGGGAGGAACAGGGAGTCCAGCTCATGCAGGCCATGGCAAGCGGTTCGCAATCTAACGCGTACCGAGTCCTCATTATCGAAGACGACCCGACCCTCGTTGCCACGCTGCGCTACTCCATTCAGAAGCAGGGGCACCACGTCACTGTTGCTGAGGATGGCCTCGAAGGAATCAAGGTAGCCCGCGGCACGCGCCCCGACATCATCCTCCTCGATCTCATGCTGCCAAACATCGATGGGCGAGAAGTCTGCCGCTATCTGCGCGGCTGGACCGAAGCGCCAATTCTGATGCTCACCGCGCTCGATCGAGAAGAAGATGTGATCGCCGGGCTGGAAGTTGGTGCTGACGACTACGTCACCAAACCATTCCGGATGAACGAGCTGCTGGCCCGGATGCACGCGCTCATGCGTCGCACACGATCACAGGAGCCGGAAGCCGACACCCTGATCGCCGGTGACCTGGTGGTGATGATCGGTGAGCACCGGGCGATTTATGCCGATCGCGAGCTCCGGCTTGCGCCCAAGGAATTTCAGATTCTGATTGCTCTGATGCGTCGTGCAGGAAAGGTCTGCACGCGAGCCGAATTGATGAAGGAGGCATGGGGAGAGGGAATAATCGTTGACCCTCGAAACGTGGATGTCCACGTTCGATTGATTCGCGCGCAACTCGAAGGTGAGCCAGACGGATCCTGGCTCATTCAGACCGTCCATGGTGTTGGTTATCGATTTTCCGGCGAGCTCGGTCCGAACCCGCCGGTACATGAAGTTGACTCCGAAGGGAGCACAGTCTAAATGGTTTCCAAGTATGAAGAGCTTTACACCGCTGCGATCTCTGGAAAGATGAATCGCCGCCAGGTTCTCAAGCGAGCATTTGCCCTCGGCCTGACCATTCCGGCCATCAGCGCACTGCTGGCTGCTTGTGAAGACGACAACAGCGACGACAGCGAAGCCGCTGCCGAGCCAGAATCCGACGACTCGGAAGAAGAAGTAGCGGAAGAGGACGAAGAGGAAGAGGCTGAGGAAGCCGAAGAGGGTGAAGACGATCTCGACGAGCCAGATGAGGTCGAATCAGACCTCGACGTCTCCCGTGCCGATGCGTTCCTGGAAGACGATGGCTGGGAGTATGAAGGCGACGACCGCATCGAAGGCCCATACGACGGTGAAGCTGACACACTCAACGGTGCTGGCGCGACGTTCCCAGCGGTTCTCTACAGTCGCTGGTTCCACGAATACGAGCAGGTGACCGGTGTTCGCGTGAACTACCAGTCCATCGGTTCTGGTGGAGGAATCGCGGCGATCTCCGACCAGACCGTCGACTTCGGTGGTACAGACGGCCCGATGAACGACGAGCAACTCGAGAACGCCGCTGGTGGGAACATCTTCCATATTCCAGTTGCCATGGGCGCAGTTGTGCCGACCTATAACATTCCGGAGCTGGGTTACGAAGAGCCGCTGCGCTTCACGGCAGATACCCTGGCCGGGATCTACCTTGGTGACATCACCGAGTGGAATGACCCCGCGCTCGTCGAGGAGAACCCGCAGCTGGAAGAGATCGATCAGCCGATCCTGGTTGTTCACCGATCTGATGGCTCCGGCACCACCTTCATCTTTGTCGACTACCTCGCGGCAGTAAGCGAAGAGTGGGCCGATAACGTTGGCGTCGGCACCTCGGTCAACTGGCCAACTGGTATCGGTGGAAACGGTAATGAGGGCGTTGCTGGCGAGGTTGTGCAGAACGACTACTCCATCGGTTACGTGGAGCTGATCTACGCGCTGCAGAACGATCTTGGAGTCGGTACGGTCCAGAACCAGAGCGGGAACTTTATCCTCCCGGACACTGGATCGGTGACCGCCGCCGCTGCCGGATTTGCCGATTCGATCGATCCGAACCTGCGTGACCGCATCGTTGACGCACCGGGGGATGACTCCTATCCGATCTCCGGCTTCACCTGGCTGCTGGCTTACGAGAACATGGACGACGAAGAGAAGGGCATTGCTCTGACACGAATGCTCTGGTGGTGCGTGACCGACGCGCAGCGCTGGAACAGTGGCCTCGGCTACGCCCGGGTACCAGAGGAGATCGTGGACCTCGCCAAGGAACTGATCCAGGACATCAAGGTCGACGGCGAACCGATCTTCCCGGGCGAGTAATGGCCCTCAAGGCCCTCACCCCCGGCCCCTCTCCCAATGCTGGGAGAGGGGAGACGATTAGCACGGTTGGCGAGGGCCCCGTGCCCCCCCGACCTCGACAAGCAATACGGTAGGGGAGGGCCCTGTGCCCTCCCGCACGTTCAAGTGGCGAACCAACAGGCAGGGAGGTTCAACGCCATATGCAACAGTCAGCACCGGTACGTGGCTCGTCACGCATCAGACTCGATGTCGATGCCGCTGGCCGCGGGGACCGTATATTCGAAGGAGCCACAAAAGCTGGGGCGATCGCGATTCTCGCGCTCCTGGCCATCATCATACTGCTCCTCTTGTTCGAGTCACGCAACATCTTCGGGCACCAGGGCATCGGGCAGTTTCTCTTCACCACCACCTGGGATCCGGTTTTTCGCGAGTTCGGCGTTTTCGCATTCATCTATGGCACCGTGATCAGCTCGGTGATCGGCTTGCTGCTGGCTACGCCAGTGGCGGTGGGTGCGGCGATCTACATCGTGGAGTACGCACCCCGGTGGTTGCGAGGTCCGGTCTCGTTCACAGTGGAGCTTCTGGCCGCAATCCCCAGCATCATCTACGGCCTCTGGGCCGTGTTCATTCTGGGGCCCGTCATGCGCTTCCATATAGAGCCGTTCCTGCAGACGTGGTTTGGCCCGATCCCGATTGTCGGCAACCTCTTCGAAGGAACACCGATTGGACGGGATATTCTGACGGCCGGGGTCATCCTCGCCATAATGATTCTCCCAACGATCATGGCGATCTCTCGAGAAGTGATCATGCAGGTACCTGACACCCAGCGAGACGGCATGCACGCGCTGGGCGCCACCAAATGGGAAATGATCCAGGGTGCTGTCATTCCATATGCCCGGGCAGGCATTGCTGGAGCGGCGATTCTCGGCCTGGCGCGAGCTCTAGGCGAGACGATGGCCGTCACGATGGTGATCGGTAACGCTTCGACGAGTATCACCGGTTCACTGTTCGAGCCCGGCTACACCATGGCGAGCGCCATCGCAAACCAGTTCCGTGAGGCTGACTCACAGGTCTACCTCAGTGCGATCATCGCTATCGCTCTCGTTCTGCTGGTGATTGCAATGATCGTGAATATCCTGGCCCGCATCCTCATCTATTCGCTTGTCGGCAAGCAAGACAATAGCACCCGGATTGGTTAGCCGATGACTGGAGAGGAGCGAGCAATGCAATCTGGAAGCGAAACCGCAGCACCACTGGCTGCATCCAGAAATCAAGCAGGTATTCCCCGGCACGCGCTGCTTCTGCAGGGTGACA
>SLFF01000124.1 GCA_007124395.1 Thermomicrobiaceae bacterium
GGTTGCGCTCACTCGGGCCGGTCTGGAGCCGGTCTAACGCGTTCGCGCACGGGGTCCCCTACGTCTTTCCATCGGATCCCGATCACGGGCCGGGTCTGACAGATTCGGGCCGGTCACTGATCCAGGCCTGCAATGAACTCGGCATCATGCTCGATCTGTCTCATCTGAACCTGTCCGGATTCAGAGACGTAGCCCGTCTGACCGAAGCCCCACTGGTTGCGACTCACTCGTCGGTTCATCAGATCTGCCCGGTGAGCCGGAATCTGACCGATTGGCAGATCGATGCCATCGGCGATTCCGGTGGGCTGATCGGTATCGCTTTCGACGTCAGCATGTTGCGCCCGGATGGGGATCTGAATCCAGAGACGCCGCTATCGGTATTGATCGATCACCTTGACTATGTGGCGGATCGGATCGGGATCGAGCACGTGGCGTTCGGCTCGGATTTCGACGGTGCGGTCATGCCGGTATCGCTGGCGGATGCGGCGGCCTTCCCGCGTCTCATTGCTGAGATGAGACAGCGGGGCTATGATGGTTCATCGCTGGACCTCGTGACGCACCAGAACTGGCTGCGTGTATTGCGTGCGACCTGGATTTGAAAGAGACGGACTCACACAACTATGGCAACCCACATCGTGTCCCCTGAAGACGTCAAGATTGCGGCCGCGGAAATGGTGACGACGCTGACGCCGATCGCTGAGAAAGACTGGGCAATTCCGGCTGCCAATCTGGAGTGGTCGAGCCGTTTCACACTGGATCACACGGTCAATGCGCTCTCGAACTATTTCACTCATCTGGCCACACGGGCTCCTGCTCGCCGACCACGTTTTCGTGATGTAAACAACGATCAGACGATCAGTGAGCTGCTTACGGCGATCGAGAGCGGCGGAGCGATTCTGGCAGAAGTGTGCCGGGCTGCTCCGGATGATGCGCGCGGTTTCCACTCGGCCGGAATGGCCGACTGGAGCGGATTCATTGGAATGGGTTGCACCGAGATCCTGATTCATACGGACGACATCTCCCGGTCGTTTGATGTCGACTTTCATCCCGATCCGGTTCTCTGTCGCCGGGTGCTGGATCGATTGTTCCCCTGGGCCCCGGCTGAGGGCGATGCCTGGCAGATCCTTCGCTGGGCGGCCGGTCGAACGGATCTCCCTGATCACGACAAACTGGAATCGGGCTGGTTCTGGCATTGCGAACCGCTGGACGACTGGGATGGCTCGAACCCGACCCGGAGCTGATCGCGTCACCGAAAGGACGAGCCGATGAGCCAGCACATTGTTCTCCCGGACGATGTCCGACGCGCAGGACAGATCTGTATTGAAACGCTGTCTCCGGCACGGGATATGAACTGGCAACGGAACGCTGCCGGCCTCGACTGGAGCTGCCGCTTCACCCTCGACCACATCGTCGGCGCGGTAACGGCCTATGCCGGTGATCTGGCAGTTCGCCGTGTCGAGCAGGTAGAAGTGCTGCGCAAGGCGAACGCGGAGCAGTCCATCAATGAGCTCTTGCAGCAGGTGGAGGTGGCATCGGCAGTGCTGGCTGATGTCTGTGCCGCTGCACCCGACGACGCCCGTGGCTATCATCCGAGTGGCCCGGCTGACTGGAGCGGCTTCGCGGCGATGGGTTGTACCGAGATCCTCATTCACACTGACGACATCTGCTGGGCATTCCGCATCGAATTCAACGTCGAGCCGGAGCTGTGTCGCCGAATCCTCGACCGCCTTTTTCCGTGGGCGCCGCAGGAGGGGAACCCGTGGCAGATTATGCGATGGGCGACTGGACGAGGCTATCTCGAAGGATATGAATCCATCGGCCCAGACTGGGAGTGGCATAGTCGCCCGCTCGCCGAATGGAGTCAGGGAGAGGACCAGCCGAAATGAGCACACGCGAACCGCAGGAGCAGCGAGTCCCCGGCGCCGGTGTCGAGATCAATCTCTGTCAGATGGGCGACCCATCGAAGCCCCCTGTCTTCATGATCCACGGAATCTACGATGAGTGGGCAAGCTGGAATCTTGTCTATGACGCATTTCTGGACCATTACCGGGTGATCGCCGTCGATCTCCGGGGCCATGGAAAGTCGGACAAGCCCCAGCGTGGCTATGAGTTAACCGACTACGCAGCTGACATGGCGGCGGTTATTCGTGCGCTGGATGTTGGCCCGATTGCCGTGGTCGGTCATTCGCTCGGAGCGGTGACGACCGGGTTCCTGGCGGCCGACTATCCGGACCTGGTGAAGGCGGTCGTGCTCGAGGATCCTCCCGGCCGGTTCGATCCGAAGTCCGGCGGTCGCATGTCGCCGATGCTCGATGCAAAACGGACCACAGAAGAGCAGACGTATCAATTCTTCAAGGAGACGGGACCGAATCTCGGCGAGGCTCGCTGGCGGGATCAGACCCGGCGGCTCAGAAACACAGCGGACGGACCGTTCGAGATCATTCTCGAGTGGGCGAAGACCGGCAATGCGCCGGACGTTGTCGGGGCGATGAGCCGGATCCAGTGCCCAGCCCTGCTGATGCAGTCGGATCCCGATAACGGCGGTGTGCTGCTGGATCATCTGGCGCAGGAGATCGTTCAGGGATTGTCGAATGGCGAATTCCAGAAGTTTCCGGGAGTCGGGCACAACATTCACAAGGACGCGCCAGACGATTTCGCCCGTGCCGCTATCGCGTTTCTTCAGAAGCACGCCTGAGCCAGTATCGAGCCATCGAGGGGAGCCGTCAGCCGGTGTCAGCAGGTGAGCTACAGGAACGAACGGTCTCGACCGGAGCCATCGATCTCCACGTCGCGATGGTGGAGCAGTCAGATTCACCCACTCTGGTGCTTCTTCACGGTCTCTACGACCGGTGGGAGGTCTGGAATTCGCTGATCGATCAACTGGGTGACAACTTTAGCGTGGTAGCGCCGGATCTCCGGGGCCATGCCCGAAGCGACCACCCGGAATCCGGATATGAGCTGGATGACTACGCCGCCGACGTTGTGGGAATGCTCGACGCGCTCGGTATCTCCCGGGCAATCGTTGCCGGGCATTCACTCGGGGCGTTGATCGGACTGGTTGCTGCCGCTGACCACGCAGATCGAGTGAGTCATCTAGCGATGATCGACCCTCCACTTCGACAGGGTGAACAGGGCCGTCAGTTGCTCGAGATTCTTCTCGACGCACGTCAGGGAGGTCTTGAGGAGACGTACCAGCTCATCAGTGAACTCTACGCGTTCTCCGGCACGGAGCAGGATTGGCGTCGACAGACCGAGTGGTTGCGTGCTACCTCGGAAGCGGCTTTCCAGGGAATGATCGCGATGAGCGATGACGCGGCGTTCGATCGCTACCTTTCACTGATCGAACGGGTGACCTGCCCGACACTGCTGCTTCAGGCCGACCCGATGAGTGGTGGTGTGCTCAGTGATGATGATGCGGCCGAGGCGACACGCCGGCAGCCGCTGATGAGGCATGTCAGGGTCCCCGATACTGGACACTCAGTTCATCAGGATGCACCGTCGCTGACCGCATGTGAGATTCTCTCCTTGACGGGACAGGAATGATAGTCGCCCGCGTCCCTCAGTTCGGGCACCCGATTTTTTTGACAACCGGCGCCTGCCAAATTACCATGCAGGTCGTGCCCCGGTGCAGCTATCGACTGTGACGTGCCGGAAA
>SLFF01000275.1 GCA_007124395.1 Thermomicrobiaceae bacterium
CCCGATGCTGGTGTCGTGCTTCGCGAGAGTCTGGAAGATAGCACGGTGATTGCCATGATCTCCTTGAATTCAGGGCCATGGGCAATTGCCGCCACCGATGAACACATCTGGGTAGTGGGTGGCGCCAGCCAGACGGCCCAGCGAATCGATGTGCTGACGAATGCCGCCGATCTTACGGTTGATCTCGATACCAGTCCGGTCGGTATCGTGAATGCCGAGCAGGGGATCTGGATTGTGCTGAGCGATACACAGAAGTTGGCGCGTCTCGATCTGGAGAGCCTGGAACTTTCTGATCACATCGAACTCTCGGGCGAACCGTGTAACCTCTGGTTCGATGAGGCTGCTCGAGAATTCATCGTGAAGATCTGTGATCAGGATGAGAAGGTAATCATTCAGCTACCGGAAGATCACGAATAATAGCCCTGCTTGACGAGACTCCCGTCGCGCCAGAGAATGCGGTGGTGCCGAGATACCATCGATACCTGACACGGCGGGAGTTTTTCATGTCTGTTGATATCAACGAGATCAAGGAACAGATCGCAACGGAAGTCCGACGGATGCATTCGCGTCTGATCGATATGTCCCAGACGATGCACGCCAATCCGGAGCTCGGCTTTGCGGAGCACAAGGCGGCTGAACTGCTGACCGGTGAGCTGGAAGAGCATGGCTTCGAGGTCGAGCGCGGAGTTGCCGGGATGGATACGGCGTTCGTGGCGACCTATGGCGAAGGTGAGCCAGTTGTCGGGATCATCGCTGAATACGATGCGCTGCCGAAGATCGGCCACGCCTGCGGTCACAATCTGATCGGCACCTGGGCGATCGGGGCCGGAATCGCGTTGCGCAGGGCAATGCCCGACCTGAAAGGCACCATCAAAGTCATCGGCAGCCCGGCTGAGGAAGGTGGCGGCGGCAAGGTCATTCAGGCCGATGCCGGTGTCTTCAATGGCCTCGACGCCGCGCTGATGATGCATCCGCGGGATCGGACCTATCTGGACCGCGGATCGCTGGCGGTGACACCGTTCGAGGTCGAGTTCTTTGGCAAACCGGCCCACGCGTCGTCGAGCCCCGAGAGTGGGGTCAATGCGCTTGATGCGGTTATTCAGGTTTTCAACTCGATCAATGCGCTCCGACAGGCGTTCAAGCCAAACACCCGGGTTCACGGCGTCATCACCCATGGCGGAGATGCCGCCAACGTAATTCCCGAGTACACCTCGGCATCGATTCTGGTTCGAGCTGACGATCAGGCCTATCTCGAAGATCTGAATGGGAAGTTCCGGAACATCGTCAACGCAGCAGCGCTTGCAACCGGATGCGAAGTCAAAATCACCGAGGGGCTCACCTACCAGCAGCGAGTCTGCAA
This sequence comes from Thermomicrobiaceae bacterium, assembly GCA_007124395.1. Lineage (GTDB taxonomy): Bacteria > Chloroflexota > Chloroflexia > Thermomicrobiales > Thermomicrobiaceae > SLMJ01. The sequence goes on from SLFF01000275.1 coordinate 1,361, forward strand.
CACGAAGCTGGTGGAGACGTTCGGGGAGAACCTTACTGCGCTTGGCTTCGACTACGAAGTCCCGCCGGCTGGTGCGGGTGTCGGCTCGAGTGACATCGGCAATGTCAGTCAACTGGTGCCAACGATTCACCCGTACCTTCAGATTTGCGAAAACGGAGTCGGTGGTCACACTCAGGCGTTCGCGGAAGCGTCGAAGAGCGAACGTGCCGATCAGCTAGCAGCCGATGGAAGCATCATGCTGGCGTGGACTGCGGCGGACGTTCTGCTGAGACAAGAGCTGCGTGAGGAACTCCGCTCGACGTTCCAGCAGCAACTGGGGCGTGAACCAGCCAAGGGATAGACAACCCAACGCGCTCTTGTCTGCTGATTCGGTCATAATGGCTGGCCCGGAAGTTGCACTAGAGGTCTCTGCGATTGATCATCAGGCAGAGATTTTCGTGCATTCCAGGGAACGGGCCTGCCACACGTCATGAGTGAACGACACGCGGAGAGCGATAACCAGGAACAGCACAATAGCCAGAGGCAGGCGATTCGTCTCGGAGATATTCCGGCGGTACTCGCCTGGAAGGTTGCGGCAGTGCTGGCTACGGCGTTGGTCGTTGCCGTCCTGTTCCTCGACATCATTGGATTGATGATCCGACCACTCGGTGTGTTGTTCGCGGCAATCATCGTTGCGTTGACGCTTGCCCCGATTGTTGACTGGCTGGAGCGGTTCCTCCCGCGGCTGGCCGCGGTGCTCTCGGTCTATTTTGCGCTGATATTGATCCTTGTGGGGTTCGGATTCGTCCTGGTGCCTCCAGTGGCAACTCAGGCGATATCGCTGTTCGATAATTTCCCCGAACATTATGAGAACGTGCAACTCTGGCTGGCCCGCGAAGCGGGGATGGATGTCGAAAACGATATGGAGGAACTGGCGAGTTTTGCTGCCCCGCTCGCTGATCAGATTTTGACGGTTCCGATGATGGTCGTGACGACCGGTGCAGAGTTCCTCGTTGGATTCTTCGTCTCGCTCTACTGGCTACACTCGATGCCACGATCCAAAGCGTGGGTACTTTCACTGTTCCCGCCGCACCGGAAGGATTCCGCTGACGAGATCATGCAGCGTGTGAGCGGTCGCATGGGTGGGTATATGCGCGGCGTGGTGTTCACTGGCGTGGTAGTTGGTACCGCAGTCTTCGTCGGTTTGACGATCCTTGGACTCGAGTACGCACTTCTTCTGGCTTTGCTGGCGTTTCTCGGTGAGTTCTTCCCCAATGTCGGCCCGATTCTGGCAGGTATTCCTGCGGTGGCCATTGCGTTCTTCGAATCTCCGGGGCTCGCTATTGTCGTGCTGATTTTCTACTTGGTGATTCAACAGCTCGAGTCGTACATCCTCGTACCGATGGTCATGATGAATACGCAGGCTCACATCCCTCCGCTGGTGACGACGTTCGCGGTGTTTTCCGGGTTCTTCGTCGGAGGAGTGCTCTGGGCGATTCTGGCGATTCCGCTGTCTGGTGCGATTCTGACGCTCGCCACCGATGTCATAGCTCCGGCGATCCGTGAGCGTACAGGTGGTCTTCCTCCGGATGATGCAGCTGAAACCATCCGATCAGTGCGCATAGATCACGATGCAGTGGACCTGGAACTCGAGGAACCCCCCCGGTGACGCTTGACGTTGCGCTGCCAGATGATCAGGAAATCTCCGGGTTGGGAATCTCCGGTGCGTGACCTCTCTTGTAAACCATCAACGTTCGATTGAAGGTGATCACTACGGTTCCATCCTGCTTGTAGCCGGTGGTCTTCACCGTCACGATCCCGACGTTCGGACGTGATTTCGACTCCCGGGCGCTCAACACTTCCGACATGGAGTAGACGGTGTCGCCTTCGAACAAGGGATTCGGCAAACGTACCTCGTCCCAGCCCAGGTTCGCCATCACGTTGTGGGAGACATCTATCACACTCTGCCCGGTGACCAGAGCCAGCGTGAAGGTGGAATCGACCAGCGGTTGACCAAACTCGGTCTGAGCGGCGTAGTGATGATCAAAATGGATCTTCGCGGTGTTCTGCGTCAACAGGGTGAACCAGATATTGTCAGTCGTCGTGATAGTCCGCCCTAGCGGATGGCGATAGATATCGCCGATCTCGAAATCCTCGTAGAATCGACCTTCCCAGCCTGGTTTCACCGTCATTTACTTCTCCTGTTGAACCCTTCACGTTTCACGTTCGGAACATCCTAGCATGCAGATCCGGCGGTAACGTGCCTGCTTCAGGATTCTCGAATGTTTCTTGTATTCGAGTGATTCAAACCAGTA
>SLFF01000368.1 GCA_007124395.1 Thermomicrobiaceae bacterium
ACGTTGAGCCCATCGGCCCCCTGGACCGTATCCCGCACAACCGGAATCTCTTCCTCGATGCGGTCGAAGTTCCCACTGATATCAAGCGAGAAGATCGCGGCTTCGCCCGTCTCCGACTCGTTGAGATCGCCGACTACATCGTCCGAGAAGGCCTCGCGCAATCGATCCTGGTCAGCCTCGATTGCTTCGAAGTCTGACTCAGTCAGACCACCTTCGCGCTCGTAGACGATGACAGCCGGAACCGTGTCTCCGTTCTCGAACTGCTCCAGCAGTTCGTTCACCTCAACGGATTCGGCACCCGATGGAAGGAAACCGGTGCCATCATTCGTTTCCACATCTCCGAGCTGAGCGGCAAATGGAGAAATTGCCGCCACGATCGCAATCCAGATCGCCACCACGATCCACTTCGACCATCGCCCCGACGGAATCGACGCCAGAAAGCCGCCGAAACCCCCAGACGATGAATCTCCACTGGACATTAATCAAACTCCATACCCGGTGAATCATTCACCGCATTCGAACTAACCTGCCCCGAAACAAACGCGGAAGCAGCCCCGCGCTAAACAACCGAACTATTGGTAGGTTATTTGCAAATCATATACCCATAATTAAGATCTAATTTACGAGCATCAGTGACGTCAGTTTACTGAATGTTAATCACTCACCCGCAGTTGCGTGGGCGCTGATCTCGATTCCGCCTCGCGGTTTCTGTGTCACCCACACATCGACTGCACGGGCCTGCGTCACCTCATGAACGTCTCGCGCAATCTGCGCAGCAAAACTTTCGCAGAAAATACCCTGGTTACGAAACGTCTGAAAGTACAGTTTTAAGGATTTGGATTCGATAGCCAGCGCATCCGGGCGATACAGAATAGATACCGTGTACTGATCCGGGTGCCCGGTAACCGGGCATAGTGCCGTCACCTCGTCCGAGGTCATGGTGATCTCCTGAACGCCAGGATCGACGGGAAACGTGTCCAGTCCCTGAAAGTCTGAGCCGGAAGTTCCCAGATACTTGCTCTGTTCCATCAGTCGATCACCCTGCCTTACCTTTCGTCATTGCGCGACCATTCGAGCTCAGCGAATGCGTCGTGATTGTGAATACTCTCCTGATTGAGCGCCCGGATGCTGAACCACTGCACGCGATCATCCTCGCGCAACTCCAGCGCAACATTGCGTACCAGATCTTCCACGAAGACCGGGTTGTCGTATGCCCGCATTGTCACCGCCCGCTCATCTGGCCGCTTCAGCAGCGGAAAGACTGGCGATGACGCCGACCGCTCGACAACGTCGATCACTTCTTCGATCCAGACCATCTGCGCTTCTCCGGCTGGCGTGGGTCGGGTTCTGAGTTCAACCGTGACGTAGCCGCGCTGATTGTGCGCTCCATAGTCGCTGATCTCACGACTGCACGGGCAGAGGCTCGTCACCGGAACAGTCACCCGCAGTACGAAGTCCGACGCACTGCCATGCACATCGCCAATAAACGCACACTCATAGTCCATCATCGAAATCGCGCCAGTCACCGGCGCCGAGCGGTCCAGGAAATACGGAAACGCCACTTCCAGGCGAGCGCTCTCGGCGTCAAGTCGTTGCTGTAGGTCAGCCAGGATCTCCGGAACCGTGAACATCGTCACGTCGCCCCGGTGATCGTTGAGCACCTCGATAAACCGGCTCATATGGGTGCCCTTGAACTGGTGTGGGAGACTCACCGACAGGGTGAAACTGGCCACGGTCTCCTGCTTCTTGTGCTGCCGATCCAGCACAGCTATCGGATACCGTAGATTGGTGACACCGACCCGCTGAATCGGCAGATTCCGGTCATCGGAGCGGCTCTGCACGTCTTCCACTACTGGTCCTCTCCCCGATAGACGCAGCCGGAAGTGCAGGTCTCTCGAACGACTACCTGGCTGAGCTCCGGGAGATCGGGCTTGAGACGCACCCAGATCCAGCGAGCAAGATTCTCGCTGGTCGGATTTTCCAGGCCTTCAATCTCGTTGAGGTAGTAGTGATCCAGTTGGTCATAGAGTGGCTTGAACGCCGCCTTGATGTCGCCGAAGTCCATCACCCAGCCAGTGACCGGATCGACATCACCTTCGACATGCAGCGCAACCGTGAACGAATGTCCATGCAGGCGGGCACATTTGTGGCCTTCAGGAACATGCGGGAGTCGATGCGCGGCCTCGAACGTGAATTCCTTGAACAGTTCCATCAGACACCTCGCTTGTTGCCATACATCAATACATGGAGCTGCGGTAAGACGATAGCCCTGGAGAGCGATGAATCCTGCAAAGCTGCCGTGCTCAGCCAGTCGAGCCGCAGAAGCAAAGAGTCCCGATTGTCGTTCTCCAGATCGTTGCCCACCTGAAGATAGAACGGGATCTCTGGATACGCATCATGAACCACCCGGGCGAAGGCGAGATCTTCATCATCGAAGACGACCACCTTAAAATTGACGCCGGGAAGGCCGGTAAACCGTGCCAGTTGATCGAGGTTCTGGGTCATCGTCGAACTGGGTGGCTTGGGCGAAACGGTCACCAGGCTGCAGCGCCCCAGCCACGCCTTGTACAGCGTCCCCTGCGTCTCAACGGCGATGCTGAACCCGGCATCGTTCATCATGTCGATCAACTCATCCAGTTGATGAAGCGCGGGGTTGCCGCCTGACAGTGTTACCCAGGGGGTATCGGGGTTCAGTTCTCGCAGCCGATCAACGACCTCACGGGCCGACATCGAAACGCTGTTGGCCCGCACTTCTTCTGGCAACACCGCGTACAGCGTGTCGCACCAGGCGCAGCGAAAATCGCAGCCACCGAGACGGACGAAATGGGTCTGATGACCGATCATCGCGCCTTCACCCTGGATGACTGGACCAAAAATCTCGATGATCGGGAAGGTCTTGACTGAGGTCGCGGTCACGATGCTGACTCTCCTCGCGAGAGAACTGGATCCGCAATCCCTGCTTCGGCGAACCCGCGAGCCCGCAGATGACAGGCATCACACTGCTGGCAGGGAGTGCCATCATCGTGCGGGTCATAGCAGGTGTGCGTCAGGCCATAATCGACGCCGAGGGCCAGCCCGCGTTGAATGATGTTGCCTTTCGAGAGATCACTCAGCGGTGCGTGAATAGTCAGGTTTTGCTCACCCTCCACACCTGCGCGCGTGGCGAGGTTCGCCATTCGCTGATACGCCTCGATGTACTCCGGCCGGCAATCCGGATAGCCACTGTAGTCGACTGCGTTGACCCCGATGAATATGTCGCTGGAGCCAAGCACTTCAGCCCAGGCAAGAGCAAACGAGAGAAACACGGTATTCCGGGCTGGCACATACGTTGACGGTATTCCCTCGGAAATCTCATTGATGCTCTCGTGATAGGGAACCTCACCATCCCCGGTCAGCGCCGAGCCACCGAAACGTCCGAGATCGATATCCAGCACCACGTGATCGACCACACCGAGCGACTCCGCGACACGACTGGCCGCATCGAGCTCGAACTGATGCCGCTGCCCGTATCGAAACGAGAGCGCATACGGCGAAAAGCCCGATTCACGGGCGATAGCCAGGCAAGTTGCTGAATCGAGTCCGCCGCTGAGAAGCACCACTGCTCGCGGTTGGTTAGTGGTCACCGCACACTCCTTCGTTATCC
>SLFF01000305.1 GCA_007124395.1 Thermomicrobiaceae bacterium
TCCAGAGTGGTTTTCATTGGCTATGGCCTATGGCCGGTAGACCTATGACCCGGTCGACTTCGCTCAGTGCAGGCTCCGCTGACCGATCTACCAGGCTCTCAAAGCTGCTGCAAATGAGTCCAGTTGAATCGTCGACCGTGACCACGTTGGTGCAGTCAAGATGACAGCTCTACAATATGCATGAAGACACCCCGGCCAATTGGCCGGGGTTCGTCTTCGGGGATTGATTGTGCAGACCGTGGGAGGCTCGTGAGCGTCAGTCGCTCGTTTCCGCGGGAGCCTCTTCAGCAGCGTCTTTGCTAGAGTCAGAGCTGGCGTATTCAAGGTTGTTGTTCAGCTCAGGTGAGAGTTGCTTGATGCGCTTCTGAATGTCCAGCATGATGTCCTGGTTCGCCTTGAGGAATTCCTTGGCGTTCTCGCGACCCTGTCCGAGCCGCTCTTCCTCGAGGTAATACCAGGCTCCGCTCTTGCGGACGACGCCCAGATCGACGCCAACATCCAGAATACTGCCAACTGCCGAGATTCCCTCGTTGTACATGATGTCGAACTCGGCCTGCCGGAATGGCGGGGCGACCTTGTTCTTGACCACTTTGACCCGGGCACGCATACCGATGGTGTCCTGCCCGGACTTGATTGCTTCGATCCGGCGGATATCCAGCCGAACCGAGGAGTAGAACTTCAGGGCCTGACCGCCAGTGGTGGTTTCCGGATTGCCGAACATCACCCCGATCTTCATTCGGAGCTGGTTGATGAACACCACCGAGGTCTTTGAGCGGCTGATTGCGCCGGTCAGCTTCCGGAGTGCCTGACTCATCAGGCGAGCTTGCAGACCGACATGGGCATCACCCATATCGCCGTCGATCTCGGCCCGTGGCACCAGTGCGGCGACCGAGTCGACCACCACAACGTCAACGCCGCCACTTCGGACGAGCGTTTCGGCGATCTCCAGCGCCTGTTCGCCAGTGTCCGGCTGGGAGATCAGGAGATCCTGCAGGTTGATGCCACACCGTTCGGCATACAGTGGATCAAACGCGTGCTCAGCGTCGACCAGCGCAGCAATTCCCCCGAGTTTCTGAGCCTCGGCGATGATGTGCTGTGCCAGCGTTGTTTTCCCGCTGGATTCCGGACCGTAAATTTCTGTGATCCGGCCGCGTGGAATTCCGCCGACACCCAGGGCTAGATCGAGTGCGACCGAGCCGGTCGGAATCGAGTCGATATGGACCTGCCCGGCCCCATCGCCCATTCGCATGATCGAACCTTTGCCGAACTGGCGTTCGATCTGCGCCATCGCTGTATCAATTGCTTTGGATCGGTCATCCATATGGATTGGCCTCACTCCCTGACGTTGTGTGTGACTGTGTTCAGCTACTCGAGTAGAAAATATGTTCTACTTCTGTATTCTATCGGGAGTATTCGTTCTGCGCAACAGCGGTGTGCGATTGACCGGTTTGCCCGCGCAGGCGTTTATGCTATTCAGCCTGGTGAGCGTAAATCCGTTCGAACCGCCCGACATTTACGACGAAGATGATCGCACCGCCGACCTCGACTTCGAGATTCTCGGCCAGGTACATCAAGCCAGGCTCGAGTGCTGGCGAGTACGGTACTGCCACCTGCGTTCGCCTGTGACAGACTGAGCCGATAATCCGGAATACATCTGGCACCTGATCATCGGCCACACCGATTAGCAGACTGGTGTTTCCAGTTCGAAGCAGACTTCCCGTGGTGCTGACCTGCGTCACCCGGAAGTTTTCGGCAATCAGCGCCGACAGAAGATTCTCGGCGTCTTCGTCCTGAATGATCGCGATGATCAGTTTCATGGGAGTCCGTCCAGTGTTTCCGCTTGCGGACAGGTGTTTCGCCAGTGGTTGCAGAGCGGAGATCAGATAATGTGAGTGAGTATAGTTGAGTCAACCATTGTGCGCAACAGCGGTCAGATACGGGCCTTGAGCACGAGATTGGGCGACATCACTCGATGCCGATTCGTCAGTGCAGCAGATTCCTCGACGGCGGCTTCTACCTGATCGCATGTCAGAAACGATGGTCCAAATACACGCGCGACGTCTGTCTGTAGCACGGGATCATGACCAATGATCTCTGAAACGGTTCCTGCCGAGGTGATCCGGCCCTGATCGAGCTGGATGACGCGGTCGGCCGTGGTGCAAACGAGATCCATGTCATGAGTTGCGATGAAGATCGCAATTCCGGCGCGTTTCAATCGGTCCAGCATCGCGTAGAGAGACTGACGGGCGGTGGAGTCCATCCCGCGAGTCGGTTCATCGAGCAGCAATACGCTCGGTTCCGCAGCCACCGCGATGGCGATCGCCAGACGTTGACGCTCTCCTCCGCTGATGTCCCAGGAGAATCGATCAGCCAGCCCGGTGAGGCTGAACGCTTCGAGCACTTCGGTCGTCGTCCGGCCGGCGGTTTCGTGCTCAAGCGCAATGTCGATCTCTTCCCGCACGGTCTCCCCCAGAAACAGCGACGCCGGGTACTGGGGCACGTATCCGATCGATCGTTGCCGGAATGTGCCGGAGAGTTCGTGAACGGGAGTGCCCTCGAACTGCACGGTTCCAAGATCCGGGCGCTGAAGACCGGCAAGCACGCGGAGTATGGTCGTTTTTCCAGCGCCGTTCGGGCCGACAATTGCCTGGATTGTTCCCGGAGGAACGGTCAGGTCGATGTCCGCGATAACGTGCCGTTCACCCTGTTGAATGGCGGCCTGGCGAGCCTCCAGCCTGACGGTTCCTGCCTCGCTGACTTCCCGAGTTGCCGGAATGAGGGCTGGGCCGTGGCGCTGGTGCAACCATTTGGCATCTTCGATCCTGGCCGGAATCTCTGGCCACCCGACGATCTGAGCCAGCCGAGCAAGCGCTGGTTTGCGTTGTAGCGTGTCGACCGCCGCCTGACGCGATTGCAATCCGAAGCTGGACTCTCCGGCCGCCAGTTCGAGAACGTGCGTGCAGTGAGGCAGCAAATGGTCAATGCGGTGTTCCGCGACAATGACTGCCACTCGGTCACTGCGTCGCAGCTCGTCGAGCGTTTCGAGAAGATCCCGCGCTGCCCAGGGATCGAGCTGAGATAGCGGCTCATCAAGCACCAGGAGTCGTGAGCCCATGGCCAATGTGGCGGCGATTACCACGCGTTGCCGCTCGCCACCGGACAGCGTTGCAATGTCTCGTTCACCAAGATGGGTGATTTTCAATGTCTGGAGTGCGTTGCCGACCCGCTGCTCGATATCCCGCTGGCTCAGCCCGAGGTTTTCCGGTCCGAAAGCGATCTCATCGACCACCGTGTCGAAGACAGTCTGAGCTTCTGGCTCTTGCGAGACGAACCCGACGATCTGACTCAACTCGGCGGTATCCACCCGGCGCGTGTCCTGTCCATCGGCAATTACCGAACCTCCCAACTTGCCTCCATGAAAGTGCGGAACAAGCCCGTTGAGTGCACGAAGTAGAGTCGACTTTCCGGAACCCGATGGGCCGACAACGCCAACGAACATACCGGGTTCGACCGTCATCGAGATGTTACGCAATGCCGGATGGCTGGCTGCATGATGCTGGAACGAGAGGTTCTGGATACTAAGCATGGGCCGGCTCCGGATAGCTCATGCGAATCCAGGAGCGTGCCGGAATCGCGGCGAGGACGCAGGCAACGATCATCTCGATGCCCAGTGCAGGGAAGACCATAACTGGGTAGGTCGAGTAGGTCAGGGTTGGACTTCCCAGGGCGAGTTCGAGGCTTGTCAGGCTAATCATCAGCGCTGCCGCAGCCAGGAGTGGGATGTCGTTGCGATTGAGCGTCGACCGCCGATACCGGGCCACCGGCTGGAGTCGAAACACTCGAGCGGCAACGGCGAAGAGCCCGATTGCCAGGACGATCGCCACCAATCCGATTCCGGCGAACCCGATCCCTACCATGACAACCCCGCCAGTCATAATCATCAGGCTGGTGAGACTGACCCAGGCCGGGATTCGCAATCCCGTCTGCCGGTTCCCGAAACCACGACTCTCCATTGTCTCGGCCAGTCCGAAGGCTCGTTCCAGGCCGAGGTTCATCACCGGAATGATCAGGCGACGAACATCCTGCGGGGAGCGGAGCTGTAGTCCACGGGCTCGATGGGCTTCCCGTACCTGGGATATCGCGGCGATCGTCTGAGGGAACATACTCAGCGCTGCGGTTCCGGCAATTGCGATCGTGCCGAGTGATTGCGGAATCAGCCGGACCAAGGCACTGCGGTCCACTGCGGTGCTCAGCGTTGCCGCGATCATCAGCAAGCAGAGCAGGGCGAGTCCCGAGATGAGCCCGTAGACCGCCGCATTGAGGGTGAGCGGCCCACCGACGATTGGCCACGAGTTCGGTAGTCTGGCGAACTGAATGTCACCGATATGCACTGTCAGAACGTTGAAGAGGACACTGATGAACGCGATGACGACGCCGATTCGCAACACCGTGCTCCAGGCCATGGCGATCGCAGAACGCTGCTCGAGCGTCAGGTAGACCGTGGTGGTCGAGATCAGCACCAGTCCGAGGTACACGGGGTTCCGCGTCGTCAGTACGATGAAGGCAACGGCGATCACCCACAGCAGCCAGGCTGGCGCTGAATATCGCTGGCTCATGGTGCGACTCGTGTCCCGTAGCGGCGCTTCCCGACAAAGCCGAGGACTCCTGCCCCGATCGCAAGAATCGAGATGAACTGGAGGCACTGCAGACCGGATCCAGGGGAATCCTGATCGTCTCCGGCCGTGTCCTCTTCTTCCTCTCCCAGATCGTCGGCCACGACGGTCGCGTCGGGGGAGAGGATGATCTCGGTAGGAACAGGGGTGGGTTCTTCGGCTCCGTCGTCTGAGGCTAAGTCGTCCGAGGCTGGAGCCGTGAAATCTTCGACGCTCACATCGGGAAGCTCCGGGTCACCGGCAGTCCAGGCCCAGGCGAGAATCTGTCCCGGTTCCATTTCGTGCTGGCTGGCGCCCTGGTGCTGAGGAACCCACTGCTGACCATCCCACTTGAAGAATTGCCAGTAGTAGGCTGGACTCGAGAACGACTCGCAGAAGCAGTCCGAACCGGGGCATCCGGTGTCGTCGATCGAACAGACGGCCTCACCAAGACCGCCAAACGGGGCGATCTCGAGGACGTAGTCGCTTTCGAGCAGCAGGTCCATCGCGGTGACTGTCTCGGACGGATCGAGTTCGAAAAGTACGAAATCGGTGGTGTCGTCTCCGAACGAGATAACCATCCCGGCATGCGTCTCTTCACTGGCGGACCGGGCGGTGCCTGCCTCGTCCAGCATCGGCCAGCCAGCGATGAGAATCGCGGCCAGGGCGATGGCTGTGAACGGAAGCAGGAACCGCATCCGGTGCAATGGTTATTCCTCGCCGTGTTCCAGAACTTCTGCGCCTATGCGGCCCAGAAGCACGTCGTGTCGTTCCGGCCATTCGTCCGGGTGATACTCGAACCGGGCGTACTCGAACACTTGGATAGCCATTCCATCGGAACCGAACTGGTCGGTGATCGGCATGCCGAGGATCTCTGCGCCACCGAACTCGTTCCAGTAGGTCAGGAACGCGCCACAGACGGCGTAGTCTGCTCCGTCTGGTTGGTCACACGGTCCGACTGGATCGAGGATCTCGGTCTGCGGCAGGATGTCGATGGCGTCATAGCCGATCGCTTCGTGCCAGACCTGATCGCCGTCATAGACGAATTTCGCCCGCTCGAAGTGCTGGACTACGACGTCGTTGCCATCCGCATCACTGCCGTCGAATTCGCCGGTAAGCGGATAGCCGAAGATCGCCAGTCCACCGTTGGCCCACCAGTAGTCGCCGAATCCGTGACAGATCGACTCTTCGGTGACATCGAAGTGGTCGCAGGTGTCGCCGACTGCGACATCTTCGCTCGCTTCGTCGTCGGCTTCGGTTTCGACCTGTTCGACCGCTTCTTCATCGCCGGCAACGACCGGCAGCGGGTTGTTGAGCATCGCCGGGAGCCCCTGCGCCGTGGACAGCGCATTGTCGTCCGGCATGTCTTCCCGATACCCGAGCGCTCCAGACTCGTTCTGGAAGCCGCGCAGGGCTTCGTGGGCGGCAACGATTCGTTCGTCGTCTTCATCAACCCCGACCGCAATCATCGCCTGAATCGAAAGGGCGGTTGAGTTGGAGTCGCCCAATGGCGGATCCTCGGCATCAATCGCGTAGACGAATGAACCGTCATCGAGCTGTGCAGACTCCAGATAATCAATTGCACTATCGATCACCTCAGAGTTCTCGATTCCGGCCTGAATCAGAGCCTGGATCACCATAGCGGTAGTGTTGGTGTCGCCCATACCGAGGTCGGTGTCACCGGTGAATGCCCAGCTACCATCTTCGATCTGGGTTTCCAGGAGGAAGTCGACTGCCGGATCCGGAATCGTCTCTCCGGCACTGGCGAGCGCCAGAATGGCGGTCGCGTGGATGAAGATCTGCTCGTCATAGACTGAGTCTTCGATTTCCCGATCGACGATCAGATCGACGATGTCACTACCGTCAACGCCAGCTGCCGAGTAGGCGAGAAGCAGTTTGGCCGCTCCACCCTGTGTGGCGCTGTATTCGTCCGCCACGTCATCGAGGTAATCACGTGCGGCTTCGATCTCGTCGTCAGCGTCTCCGGCGGCCACCATAGCAACGATTGCATCTGTGGTGGCTCCTGGGTCACCTTCACCGTCGAAACCGGGGAATGAGCCATCATCGAGTTGCTGGCTGATGAGCCAGTCACGGGCATCGAGCGCTTCTGAGTCGAGCTCATTTGCGCTGGCTGCCGGGATTGCGACCAGTGCGGCCATCAGCAGCATGATCACGACGAACGTCGAACGAATCGTAAATCGTCTCACAGTGAACCTTCTCTCCTTTGTCGTAACGACGTCCTTAAACAGACAAAAACTCGCGTAATACGCGAGCTTTCAACGGGTACGTTCACTGTGGGCATAAATGTGCCAACGGTGTCCCCCTTCGTGCGCGCGAAGTTGTATCGGACGTGATAGCGCAGGTATTCTGGCTTCGTCGGTCATCAAATCCCCGACGTTACAGTTGCGGCACAGCCCCGGATTCTCACCGGTGTTCCCCTGTCGAGTTCCTCACACGTGTGTGCGAGCGTAGCTATCACTTCGACAGTCAACTATTGAATTGTCATGTGGTGCAATTGCACCTGCCCACAGTTTCCCAGATACTGGGGAGCAGGTCAACCGACTGATGTCGTTCGGACGTTTCGATGAGAGGCCAGAATCGTGACTATTCACCAGAATGCGCCCGTGATCGTTGTGGCGATGCCGAGCGAAATGCGTCAGGCACTGGATCAGGTCGACAGCCCGGAACGACACCCGCTCGGGCCGTGGGTTCGGTGGTCCGGACGGCTGGATGGTCAGCCGATCAACCTCGTGCTGAGCGGTATCGGCATGGTCAACGCCGGGTCATCTCTGGCGCGGTGCCTGGCTGATCTCAAGCCGTCGATGGTGCTGAACTACGGTTGTGCCGGCGCTCATCGAGCCGACATGAATCCCGGAGACGTTGTCATCGGCACCCGCTACGTCCATCACCGGGCGGTCATCATCACCGCGAGTGGTGAGGAAACGCCAATCGGCGCCGCGGTTTCCCCGGAGCAGTCCTCGCGGTTTGTCGATGCGTTCGAAGCCGATCCATCTCTGCTGGCAGCAGCTCGATCAGCAGTGCTGGACTGGCGTCCCGATCGCTGGCCCTGGGCCACGACCAGTGAGGCACCGGTCGTGCATGCCGGCCCACTCACCTCGGCCGACACCTGGACCCAGCAGACCAGTCTGCTGGAGAACATTCACACGCTGCATGGAACCTTCTGTGAAGACATGGAAGCTGCGGCACTGGCCCAGGTCGCGTCGATGCACGATCTGCCGTTTCTGGCGATCAAGGACATTTCCAACAACGAGTTCCATTCCGCCACGATCCAAGATGCCGCCGGTGCCCCGACACTGGACGATGTTGCCGACGAAGTCGGACGTCGGGCGTTTGCGCTCCTCAGGCGAACGATGGCGCAGCTCTCAAGCTGACCTGCGGGTTCGTGAAGTCTTGCGGCTGCTGTATACTCGGCCGGTATCAGAATGTATGTTCGGATTCGGAAGAGGTGCCGGGATCGCTATGGACATCGAAGCAGTCATCCAGGAGTTCCGACAAGATCCACAGATCGCCCGAAATATCGTCGAATGGCGAACGATTCCGGCCCGCGACGCCGTCTACGAACCGTTTCCGGAGGAACTCGACCCACGAGTCGCCGAGGCACTCCGGAAGCGTGGCATCACCCAGTTCTATTCCCATCAGGCCGAATCGATCAGACAGGTCACGCGCGGTCAGCACACCGCAGTGGTCACTGGTACGGCTTCTGGCAAGACGGTCTGCTACAACGTTCCCGTCATGAATGCGCTGGCGGGAGACGATTCGACCCGCGCGCTGTATCTCTTTCCCACCAAGGCGCTGGCGCAGGACCAGTACGCCTCGCTGCACAGTCTGATCGAGGCCGCAGGCATCGATATCAAGACACACACCTATGATGGTGATACTCCGGCAAACATCCGGCGAGTCATCCGCCACGCTGGACACATCGTGATGACCAATCCCGATATGCTGCACTCCGGCATCCTTCCCCATCACACTCGCTGGCATAACCTGTTCGAGAATCTCCAGTTCGTGGTGATCGACGAAATGCACGGCTATCGCGGCGTGTTCGGTTCACACATGGCTAATGTCCTTCGTCGGCTGAAGCGGGTGTGCCGTCACTACGGCTCGGATCCGGTCTTCATCTTCGCCTCGGCCACGATCGCGAACCCGGGCGAACTGGCTGAAAGCCTGATCGAAGACACGGTATCGGTGGTCGATCAGGATGGTGCGCCACATGGGCGCCGCGAGATCGTCTTCTACAATCCGCCGGTGGTCAACCAGCAACTCGGTATTCGGCGGTCGGTATTGCTCGAATCCCGTCGAATCGCCAGCTTCCTGCTGGAGCGGGGGGTACACACCATCGTGTTTGCACGGGCGCGAACCACTGCCGAGGTGATGCTGACCTACCTGCGGGAGTCGTTGCCGACCGATCTGGCGGGAAACAACGCGGTTCGCGGCTATCGAGGTGGATACCTGCCGGGTCAGCGTCGGGAGATCGAGCGCGGACTTCGAGATGGCACCGTGCGTGGAGTGGTTTCCACTAACGCGCTGGAGCTCGGCGTCGATATCGGCTCACTGGATGCCTGCGTCATGGTCGGCTATCCGGGCACGATCGCCAGTTCACTTCAGCAAGCCGGACGGGCCGGTCGGCGAGATACCCCGTCTCTGTCGGTGATGGTCGGATCGTCAGCGCCGATGGATCAGTTCATCATGAGTAACCCGGACTACTTTTTCGAGCGAAAGCCGGAACATGGCCTGATAAATCCGGATAACCTGCTCGTGTTGCTCGATCACGTCAAGTGTGCGGCGTTCGAGCTTCCGTTCCGTGATGGCGATACGTTCGGACGAGAGCAACCGACGGAGCTTCTGGAGTATCTGGCCGATCATCAGGTGGTGCTGCACTCCGGAGACACCTGGTTCTGGACCGAGCAGACCTACCCTGCCGAGGAGATCAGCCTCCGGACTGCCGCCCGCGATAATGTGGTGATCATCAATCAGGCTGATCGGGCCAAACCGGTGGTGGTTGGGGAGATCGACACCTTCGCCGCCCCGATGCTGGTTCATACCGAAGCTATCTACATTCATGAGGGTCAGCAGTATCACGTCGATCGGCTGGACTGGGACGAGAAGAAGGCATACATCCACCCGGTGAACGTCGATTACTACACGGATGCGAGCCTTTCGGTGCGGGTGCAGGTGATGGACCAGTTTTCAGATGGCCCGGCTCACGCGGAACGGCACCACGGTGAGGTTCTCATCGGGGCGATCGTGACGATGTTCAAGAAGATCAAGCTGCATACTCATGAAAACGTCGGCTGGGGCAAGGTCCATCTTCCGGAGCAACAGATGCACACCACTAGCTACTGGATGTCTCTGCCGCAGTCGAGCACCGGATCACTGCGGGAGCCGGAACTGGAAGGCGCCGTCATCGGGCTGTCGAACCTGCTGCGAAACGTCACTCCGATTTACCTGATGTGCGATCCGCGAGACATCGGAGTCTACCCGCAGGTGCGTTCACCTCATACCGGGCGATCGACGATTTTCCTCTACGATCTGGTGCCAGGTGGAGTCGGGTTCAGTGAAAAACTGTTCGATCTGCACGTCGATCTGCTCCAGGCCTGTCGTGATCTGGTGGGTAGTTGTTCCTGTGAGTCTGGCTGCCCGTCGTGCGTTGGTCCGGTTGATGAGGTGGGTGAGCGTGCCCGGGAAAACACGCGGGGAGTGCTCGATTCAATTCTTGCTGGTCACCAGATACTTCACCTCTGACAAGTTCACTGACCAACTACACTGTGCTTGACAGCAAGGAAAACTTCCGTCAATATTTCAAACAAAACCTTTTGCTGAAGTGCATGATATGGTGTTGACCAACGCTCGGAGTTCCGGGGCGCGTTGAGTCTGATTCACGATACATCTGATCGGAAGCCGCACAGTCCAGGAGGAGTACATGAGCGAGAAATTGCGAGTTCACCTGCTTAAGGCAATGCCGCGGCGGCGCTTCGTTCACGTGGCCGGTATTGGTTCGCTTGCGACCATCTCCGGATTACTCGCTGCTTGTACCACCCAACGGGCAGATGATGATGACGAGCCCGAAGCTGCCATAGACGACGCTGCCGAGGTCGATGACCCGGATGATGACGACGAACCCGTCGATGAACCGGACGATGACGAAGACGAAGTCGCCGCCGGGAACGAAGCGGATGACGTCGCCGAGGCAGACGACGACCCCTTTGCTGAAGTGCGCGAAAACTTCGAACCGTTTGACGCGCAGGAACTCGACCTGGAGACCCTGGAAGTCGAGTTCCCGAACGGTCCGACCACGGCTGAACCGTGGGACAACACGTGGGTTGGTCAGGTTACAGACGACCTGTTCATCGGTATCCGGATTACCGATGCCTATGGCGACGCCCCTCGTGAGGTGACCGCCTACCTCTGCGATAACGATTTCTGGGCAGTGCTCGATGGGGAACTAGTCGATGATGCGGCAGCGCTGTCCGACGAAGATAAAGATACCGACGTGAATCTGGAACTGATTGACGATGAGATTACCGGCAGTGTGACTCTTGCCGGTCAGTCTACGATGGATTTCAGCGCCGAGCCGGCAAGTGGTGATGCCGGTGTGTACGTCGCCGCAACCGAGATAGATGAGGTCGAAGTCACCGGCCGCTGGATCGTGCTGGAAGATGGCCAGCAGCGGGGAACCGAGATCTGTTGCAGTTTCGCGTGCTGCCCGCCCATCGGCGCGTGCTGGCCGTGCAGGCAGCAGTTCTGAGGAAGAAACACTGGAGGCAATAGCGCCACCTGGCGTACCACTGTTTGATCTTCTGTTCGACCGGCAAAGCCGTGTCCTCGATAAAATGGAAAGTTTTGAGGATGTCTAATCGCTGAGGTAGTGATTCCCGCCGGCGTTGCGCCGTCCGATGCCGAGCGTCAGTGGCCAGGCCAGGTCCGTTGGGTCTGGCGCACCGGGAGGTTCAGACTCTCCGCCGCCTGCCCAACCGTCATGCGTCCCCCGACAACCTCGACCAACACCCGTATCCGTCTCTGTTCCTTCTGGTTCACGATGACTGCCTCTCTCATGAGATGGCAGAATCACTGAATACTTCACCCCTGACAAGTTCACTGACCAACTACAAATCTTCGTTGACCTGCACGTACAGGCGCGCTATACTTCTCCGGATTAAGTGAGTGGCGGGGGCAATTCTTGCTCACGCCGGATGCGAACGGGATGGTTTCTTTGACCGGGCATCGGTACCGTCCACAACACAGTATGCGAGTGATTACGGCCTTTGGGTTTCTGGCCAGACCCGAAGGCTTTTTTGTTGTCCGGCTTCAGGAGATGAATTGATGAGCAACACAGTGCTGATTCGTGGCGGCAGAGTCGTCGATCCATCACAGGGGCTCGACGCGGTGATGGATGTTCTGCTCGAGAACGGGCGAGTGTCCGCAATCGAGGCTGACATCGATGTCTCACGTGCCGAGAAGGTGGTTGACGCGGCCGGAAAGTTCGTCACACCGGGATTGATCGACATGCACGTCCACTTTCGCGACCCGGGTTTCACCGAGAAGGAAACGCTGGAAACCGGTGCGATCTCCGCAGCTCAGGGTGGCTTCACAACCGTCTGCTGTATGCCGAACACCAAGCCGGCGCTCGATACTCCGGAACGAATCCGCGACGTGATCGACCGCTCCGCAGGACTGCCAACACGGATTCACCCGATCGGCACGATCTCGGTCGGACGAGCGGGACACGAACTGGCTGATCTCCGGGGCATGGCTGCAGCCGGTGCCATCGGATTCTCGGATGATGGGGACAGCACGAAGAGCAGCCAGGTGGTGCGGGAAGCCCTCGAGCTGACTCTCGAACTGAACCTGCCGATCATGGTCCATTGCGAGGACTGGACGCTGATCAACGGTGGGGCGATCAACGAGGGGCCGGTCTCTGAGGAACTGGGCGTGCCCGGACTGACGGCCGCGGCCGAGGAGATCATCATCGGGCGTGACATCGAGCTGGCCCGGTTGACCGGCGGCTGGCTGCATGTGCTCCACGTCACTACCGAGCGAGGCCGGGATTTCGTTCGGGATGCGATCCGTGCCGGATTCCGGGTCACTGCCGAGGTGATGCCACATCACTTGATCATGACCGATCAATGGGTGGCTGGCCGGCGTCGGATTGTGGGGACAGATATTGAAGTTCCGGGCCCATCGCCCGATCCAAACGCCAAGGTCAACCCGCCATTGCGCACCGAAGAAGATGCAAATGCACTGCTGGAAGGGATTCTCGATGGGACCTTCCAGATACTGGCCACCGATCATGCACCGCACGCTCCGGAAGATAAACCGGAAGACCTTCGCAAGGCTGCATCCGGGATGAGTGGTCTGGAGCTGGCACTTCCCTCGCTACTGGAGATCGTCCGGCAGGGACGACTGCCGCTGAGTACGATGGTCGAGAAGCTGACCGTAGCACCGGCACGCATCTTCGGGCTGGATGGCGGAACGCTCAAACCAGGGTCAGTTGCCGATGTCACGATCATCGATCCAGACGCGAA
>SLFF01000304.1 GCA_007124395.1 Thermomicrobiaceae bacterium
CGACCGGTCGACTCACCGCGGCCTGGAATGCCGCCCAGCGCGAGAGGCTTTCCGGTCACCACCGACGGCTCATGCCTGTCGACTCGTTTTTCGTACTCATCCAGGAACCAGGCCATCGTGCGTTCATCGGTGTTGACGTCAGGTGCGGGGACATCGACGTGAGCCCCAATAAATGGTGTCAGGGCGTTGGCGTAGGCTCTGGTGATTCGGGCGAGTTCGCCGGATGAGTGGAGTGATGGATCGCAGACCACGCCGCCTTTTGCTCCCCCGTATGGCAGATCGAGCAACGAGCACTTCCAGGTCATCAATGCCGCGAGCCCGCGTACTTCGTCCAGATCTGCATCCGGGTGGAATCTCACACCACCTTTGCCGGGGCCGAGCACGCGCGAATGCTGGACTCGATAGCCAGTGAAAGCTTCCACCCGGCCGTCATCGAGCTCCACCGGCAATGTCACGGTTATCTCTCGGTCAGGCTGATTGATGAGGTTGAACACCGAGGTACTGATACCGAGGGTGTCGGCTGCGTTGCGAACATATTGCTGGCTGTCATGCAGGAGAACAGATCCATGCGATTGCGCAGGTGTGGCGCTGTGTTCAACTGCCTGGGACCTGGCCGGTCCAACGGTGGTTGCCATGATACTGAGGTCCTTCCCGGATTGTCGTTCTTCGAGGGGGATTAATGCCCCTTATGAGTATGGGGGAAGGCTCGTGAGATTCTGGTGAGAACCGGTCGTGCTGGTGTGAGAATGTCGTGAGACGCTCTTGCCGGCCGGGAAGGATCGCCGGTCAGTCCTGGTTGCTGGACGACAGGTAGTAGCCAATTCCGCTTCTGGTTTTGATGAACCTGGGTTGAGTCGGGTCTGGTTCGATCTTGCTGCGGAGATACCGGATGTAGGTGCGCAAGTAGGTCAGTTCATCTCGATACTCGGCTCCCCAGACTTCGGAGAGGAGGTCTGTATGCGGGATGACCTGATCCGGATGCCGGGCAAGGGTCAGCAACAGGCGGTATTCGGTTGGCGTGAGGCTGATCTCATTTCCGGCCACCGAGACACTGTAGGTGGCCTGATTGATGATGAGGTCTTCGATCTGGATCTGGCCCGCCGGTTCCGATGATCCTCTGCTGCGCCGGAGCACTGCCCGGACACGCGCCAGTAACTCGCGAGCACTGAACGGTTTGGTGATGTAGTCGTCTGCGCCGAGCGAGAAACCACGCAGCTTGTCGGGTTCCCGGGTTCGAGCGGTGAGCATGATGATCGGAGTCGACGAGAACCCACGAATTCGCTCACAGACGGCGAATCCGTCAATAGCCCCGGGTAGCAGGAGATCGAGAATTACCAGGTCAGGTGCCTCGATCGCCGCCATCTCTATCGCGGTCTGACCATCATTGGCGATCAGAACCCGATGACCCGTCGATGTCAACAGCGTCTCCACCAGCCTGACGAGTTTTGGTTCATCTTCAACCACGAGAATGGTTGCTGGTTGATCGAGAATGGAGTCATTCATCTCTGCTCGCGTCGTTCCCATCAATCTGTTCGAAGAGCGGCAATGTAAACGTCAGTGTGGTGCCCTCATCAACCTCACTTGCGGCCCAGATTCTCCCCCCATGCGCCCGCACGATTGCTTCGACGATCGGCAGACCGAGCCCGGTTCCCCGGACACCGTTGGTCTGCCGCTGCGATGTGCGAAAGAACCGTTCGAACAACTTGTTGAGATGCTCCGGGGCGATTCCTATGCCCTGGTCAGACACTGCTACAACGGCTTCCGTGTTCCGTATCTCGGCCCGGACAAGGATCATCCCGCCATCGGGAGAGTACTTGATGGCATTGTCGATCAGGTTGATGAGCACCTGTTGAACACGCTGTTCGTCGGCGAAAACCGTGGTCAGCGCAGAACTGCACGACACCACGATTTTATGGCGATCAGTCCGGCGAGCCATCGTTTCCACGGTACGCCGAATCAGCGCTGGAAGAAGCACTGGCTCTGGCTGAATCTCCAGTGCGCCAGCCTCGATGACGGTGGAATCGAGAAGTTGCGTGACCAGGTCATTCAGTCGATCACTCTCTTCTTCGATTGCGCCAAGAAATTCGATCGTCGTTGTGCTATCCAGATCGATTTCATCGAGGAGCAAGGCAGACGCGTATCCCTTTATCGACGCGAGCGGAGTGCGCATCTCGTGGGCGAGCATCCCGACGAGGTCGAATCGAACATCCGCTGCCTCGGCCATTGCTCGCTGGCGTTCAGCATCGATTGAGCGGCGATTGAGTAAAGCATGGACGATCAACTCTGCTGCCTGGTTCAGTCTTTGCTCGCACTCTGCATCGATACTGACGCCGGGTTCCCAGTTCACCATAACAATGGCAATCAACTGATCGGCATCCCGAACCGGGAGACAGAGGCGGGCATCTGGTTCTTCTGGCGAACTCGAATCGGCGACGACTTCGCACCACGCGCGAGGGGGCAAGAGCAACTGCACTGCGTCTGGAAGGTCCTCCAGAAGCTCAGAGAGAGTAAGGGGCTGCAGTATCGCCTGCATGAATCGCTGCATAGGGTCTATCACGCCAGGGTGCTCGGCAATCATGATCATGATCGGTCTCACGAACCTGATGATACGCTACCCACGCTACTTGAACCGACAAGCGGATAGTTGACAACCGGGCCAGTGACTATCGGCGACGGAAGGATAGATTCATGACATACATTCGACAGGTCGACGCATTCACGAAGGTGCCATTCTCGGGTAATCCAGCTGGTGTCTGTATTCTCGAAGAGCCGGCTGATGAGACGTGGATGCAGGCTGTGGCGGCCGAGATGAACGTTGCCGAGACGGCATTCCTCTGGCCGCTGGATTCGGGATTCAGCCTGCGCTGGTTCACGCCGATCACCGAGGTTGATCTGTGCGGCCACGCCACGCTGGCAAGCGCGTTTGCGATTTGGGAATCTGGCCTGCTCTCAACCGCTGAATCGCCAGTGTTTTCAACCAGAAGTGGCGAACTGCGAGCGTCCTGGATCGACAACCGGATCGTGCTCGATTTCCCGATCGAGGGGCCGGAAGACTCCATTGATCCAGCGCCCATCAGCAAGGCGATCAATGTTGCGGTAGTCGAGGCCAGTCGTAACCGATTCGATTTTTTAGCGGAGGTTGCATCGGAGGCGGAGGTTCGCGGTATTGTGCCGGATCTCCGGGCAATCGCCGGTCTTGGGTGCCGGGGACTGATCGTCACCGCTCCGTCAGACAATCCAGAGTTCGATTTCGTGTCGCGATTCTTCGCTCCTGTGGTTGGCATCGATGAGGATCCAGTGACTGGATCAGCACACTGTTTCCTGGGGCCATGGTGGGGACAGAAACTCGAGAAGACAGAGATGGTCGGCTATCAGGCATCTGAACGCGGAGGGATTGTCGGAGTCGAGATCCACGGCGACCGCGTGTACCTGAAGGGCAACGCAGTCACCGTGTTCTATGGACAGTTGTTCGGCTAGTCGGAAATCCGGCGCAGGTGCAGCGCGTCAGTATGGCCGGGCTCATTGTGGTAGACAAGGCTGCCTACGATCAGGGCATGATCTCCCGGTCTGGCCTCGCCGGCCTTGATCAACTCGGAAGACATCTGAGCCATCAGTTCTTCGGTTCCGGAGGCATAGTCGACGACAATCGATTTGACGCCCCAGACCAGCGCCAGTTGGTTGGCGATGAAGGCATCGTTGGTCATGGCGATGATCGGCACCTCTGGACGCTCCCGCGCGACTTCCCGGGCTGAGAATCCACTCCGTGTCAGCACACCGATCACGTTGACCAGCGACGAGCGCTGGGTGATGTCGAATGCTGCCCGGGCAATCGTCGAAGCAATGGTGGTTGGCTCCTCGGTGTCTGGCTCACGATGTGGTGGAAGGCTGCGCTCGATTGCAGATACGATCCGGTCCATCATCGCGACGGCTTCCAGTGGATAGTCGCCGGTTGCGGTCTCGGCGCTGAGCATGACCGCATCGGTTCCGTCGAGCACGGCGTTGGCAACGTCACTGGTTTCTGCACGGGTTGGCACCGGCTGGTAAATCATTGATTCCAGCATCTGGGTAGCTGTGATCACCGGGCGTCCAAACTTGTGGCCGACCTGGATAATGCGCTTCTGGGCCAGTGGCACGTCTTCCGGCGGAAGTTGAACGCCAAGATCGCCACGAGCGACCATCAACGCGTCAGCAGCCTGCGCCACTGCGTCGATGCTCTCCAGCGCTTCGGCTCGCTCGATCTTCGCGATGATCTTGCATCGCCCGCCGTACCGCTGAAGTTCCGAACGCACCATATCGACATCAGCGGCTTTGGTCACGAAACTCATGCCGAGATACTCGATATCGGCTTCGGCGGCGAACCGAATGTCGCGACACTCATCCTCGGAGAGGACTCGCTGGTCAACGGGCGCTCCGGGAACGGTCACACCCTGGCGGCCACGAAGGTAGCCTCCGCGGACGACATGGCATTTGGCGCTGGTCCCATCGGCTTCCTGAACGACGAGCTCTAGCAGTCCGTCGGCCATCAGGACACGCTGGCCCGGTCGGAGCCGGTGAACCACTTCTTCTTCGTCGATGGTGATGACTTCCGGAGTAAGCTGATCACTACCGGCGATCAGTGTTACGCTGGCATCGCGCCTTAGAC
Source organism: Thermomicrobiaceae bacterium (assembly GCA_007124395.1). Taxonomy (GTDB): domain Bacteria; phylum Chloroflexota; class Chloroflexia; order Thermomicrobiales; family Thermomicrobiaceae; genus SLMJ01. The sequence continues at coordinate 4,643 of SLFF01000304.1, forward strand.
GAATTGAGTCGCCATCCGGAAGCGGCCCGGTGCGGGGCTTGACGCCGGCAAGGTCCTGAAGGATGCCGACGTGGTGTCCGGTTGCGGCGATCGCTTCACGAATCGATTCAACGATTCGCCAGCGCGCCTCGATACTGTTGTGGGCGGCATTGACCCGGAACACGTCAACGCCGGAGAGAATGAGTTGCTTGAGAATGGTGACATCCCATGATGCCGGACCAACTGTGGCGACGATCTTCGTCTTGCGTCCGCTACTTTCCCCTGTCAACTGGGAAACCTCCTCGGACGACCGAATGACAACAATGGCATTCGATCTCATCACAATTTCACACTTACGGTGCCCACCTTAGCATGTCCGCGCCACCACGGGTAGTCATACCGACGGTTGGCAAGGTGTTCACCTGTTAGATTTGTGCGGTCTGGACCGTCGCGCGGTTTTCGAATAGTGAACATCGTGAGACAGATTGTTGACGATGCGGTATAAACTGATGCGAGGTACCAGTGGCTGGCTGAGTTCAGCGAGACCACCGGGCACGAACCGGGGTATCCCACCCGCAGGGGTTGCGAGTTTCGTAACCGCCGGTGGAACGACATGGGTTGTTCCGGTAGTATTAGCAGCCAGGTAGAAGGGCGCCGCGTGCGCCTCAACTGCAGCCTGCCACGGAAACGCTTCGACCGGGTTTCTGCCCGGCGTTTGAACGAGTTTCGAGCTCGCTTCGCTTGATGAAGCTCCGCCGTGCCTGGCTCAACGTAGATGATGAAACTGGAGGCGTGGTCAATGGCGAGCACGAAGAAGAGCCGCACCAAGGGGTTCCCGCTCGAAAAAGATGATCTGTTGGATATGTACCGGCAGATGTGTCTGATCCGAGAGTTCGAGGAAGCCTGTGCGCAGCAATACTCAATGGGCAAGATCGCCGGTTTCCTGCACCTCTATATTGGTGAGGAAGCGATCGCTGTTGGTTCGATCAAGGCGATGGAAGAGCGCGATCATGTGCTGACCCACTATCGGGATCACGGATACGCGCTTGCGCTCGGACTTGATACTGGCGAAGTGATGGCAGAGCTCTTCGGCAAAGAAACCGGAGTAACCGGCGGCCGTGGCGGCTCGATGCATCTTGCTGATGCCAGCAAGAATTTCTGGGGTGGCTATGCAATCGTTTCCGGGCATCTGCTGCTCACGGTTGGCCTCGCCTATGCCAGCAAGTATCTGGACGAAGATCGCGTGGCGGTCTGTTACTTCGGTGACGGCGCCACCAATGCCGGTGCATTCCACGAAGCTATGAACATGGCAGCCGTCTGGAACCTGCCGGTGATCTTCATGTGCGAGAACAACCTGTACGGTATGGGTACTGCTGTCGAGCATGTATCAGCCGTTCAGGAAATGGCCAAGAAGGCGCTCGCCTATGACATGCCCGCAATGCAGGTCGATGGCCAGAACGTCACTGAAATGTATGAAAAGACGAAGGAAGCGCTGGACCACTGCCGCTCGGGCAAGGGTCCGTACTTCATCGAGGCGCTCACCTACCGCTTCCGTGGTCACTCGATGGCTGACCCGGAACAGTACCGGGAGCGTGAAGAGATCGACCAGTATCGTGCGTATGACCCGATCCCGCTCTTCCGCGATCGACTGATCGAAGAGAAGGTTGCCAAGGAAGACGAGCTCGAGAAGATTCAGAAGGCGGCCAGAGAAGAAGTCGAGGCGGCTGTGAAGTTTGCTGATGAGAGCAAAGATCCAGACTTGGATACGCTTGGTGACTTTGTCTACGCCGATCCGATCACGATCAAGTAAGTCATTCACGGACTGCAGGAAGGGAACGAGGCTCATACATGGCACGTGAGATTACGGTACGTGATGCGCTACGTGAGGCGCTTCGCGAGGAAATGGATAGCAACGAAGCTGTCGTCCTCATGGGCGAGGACATCGGTGCCTACGGTGGTTCGTTTGTCGTCACGGCCGGCTTTCTCGATGAGTATGGCCGCAAGCGCGTGATCGATACGCCGATTGCCGAGCTGGGGATCGTTGGCAGTGCCGTTGGCATGGCAATGGGTGGTATGCGCCCGGTTGCCGAGCTGATGACGATCAACTTCAGCCTTCTGGCGATGGATCAGATCGTCAACCACGCCGCCAAGATGTATGCCATGTTCAATGGTCAGTTCACGGCACCAGTGGTGATCCGGACTGCCTCTGGCTGGGGACAGCTGGCGGCAACGCACTCGCAGACATTCGAAGGCTGGTACGCACACGTTCCGGGACTCCGGGTCGTCATGCCGGCCACTCCGGCCGATCACAAAGGCTTCATGAAAGCGGCTCTGCGCGGTAACGATCCAGTCATGTTCATCGAGCATTCACTGATCTACCGAAACCGTGGCGAAGTACCGGACGATGATGATTTCACGTTGCCAATGGAGGGCGCCGAGGTTCGTCGCGAGGGTGAGCACGTCACAATTGCTTCATGGTCTCGCGGATATTACCTGGCAATGGCCGCTGCCGAAGAGCTGGCCAGCGAGGGCATCGAGTGTGAAGTCATCGATATGCGTGTTTTGCGGCCGATGGACACGGCGACCGTCGCCGAGTCAGTCCGCAAGACCAACCGGCTTGTTGTTGTTGAAGAGGGCTGGAAGACGCTCGGTGTAGGTTCCGAGATTTCCGCCGCTGTTCAGGAGCAGGCATTCGATTATCTGGACGCACCGATCGAGCGTGTCGGCAGTCTCGAAATTCCAGTGCCGTACAACCGGCAGATGGAGCGCGCGGTCTTCCCGGATAAAGACACCGTGGTCGAGGCCGTCCGGACCGTGCTGGCCAAGGACATCAACACGGCAAACGTCTAGCCGGTTGGCATCAGCCAGTCAGAGTGATGCCGTGGCTGCGCAACGACGTGCAACTGCGGTCCTGCGATTTGATGAGATGACTCAGAGGAGCGCGAGATGGCCAAAGAAGTCCTCATGCCCCGTATGGGCTATGACATGGATGAGGGCACCCTCCTGCGGTGGCTGAAAGGCGTCGGTGACACGATCGAGCGTGGCGAGCCGATTGCCGAGATTGAAACAGACAAGACGAACCTGGAAATCGAGTCCTTCGAGGGTGGCGTAATCCATAAATTCCTGATCGACGAGGGCGATACCGTCCCTGTCGGACAGGCGATTGCGCTGGTTGGCGAAGAAGGCGAAGAGATCGCCGACGATGCTGGCTCGAGCGCTTCTGCCGACAGCGGTGCTGCTGAGGAAGAAGCGGTCCAGGAAGCTGCGAAGAGTGCGCCGACAGCTCAATCTGAAGAGCCGGCTGTCTCGGCTGCCTCGACCAACGGCGCGAGTGATCAGCCCGCTACTCAGCAGCAAGTTGCTGATCGGAAACCGGGCGAGCGTGTTCGCGCCTCGCCACTGGTGCGTCGTCTTGCCGCTGAGCACGGACTGAACCTGCATCAGGTCAACGGTACCGGGCCCGGTGGTCGTATCGTCAAGGACGATGTGATGCCGCTGATCGGCACCGGACAGGCTCAGCAGCCAGCTGCTCAGCCCGCGGCGCAGGAAGCCCCGGCTCCGGCCGCTTCCGCTGATGTCTTCAGCGAGGATGGCGTGGAGTCCGAACTGCACGACCTCAGCCGCTTGCGGAAGACGATTGCCAAGCGGATGACCGAGAGCTTCTCGCAGCAGCCGCACTTCTACGTGTCGAACACGATCGACATGGGTGATGCGATGAAGCTGCGTAAGCAGATCAACGCGCAGGTCGAAGACGATACCCAGAAGGTGTCCGTCAACGATCTGGTGGTCAAGGCAACCGCGCTGGCGCTGCGCAAGTTCCCGATGCTCAATGCCGCCTACGCCGGTGATCAGGTCAAGGTGTACAAGCGGATCGACATCAACATTGCGATTGCTGTCGACGGCGGCCTTGTCAGCCCATTCATTCCGGACGCAGACAACAAGCCGATCGGGCAGATCGCGGCAATGGCCAAGGATCTGGCAAAGCGGGCTCGCGAGGGAGGCCTGACCCCTGAGGAGTATCAGGGCGGCACCTTCACCACGAGCAACCTCGGTATGTTCGATGTTGACCGGTTCATCGCGATCATCAACCCGCCACAGGCCGGCATTCTGGCCATCGGCAGTATCGCGAAGCAGGCCGTCTGGGATGATGACCGGGAAGAGTTCGTTCCGAAGGACATCATGAACGCCACGATCTCCGCTGACCATCGGGTCACGGATGGCGTAGCGGCCGCGCAGTTCCTGCAGGAAGTCAAGCGACTGCTGCAGAACCCGATGCTGTTGCTGGTGAGCTAGCGGCGATGCAAGCATCGTAGATATGAATCAGAAACGGGGCGGCCACATCGGCCGTCCCGTTTTGTTGTGTCCGGGGTGATCGTTGTGTGCCGGGCCAGCATCGCGAAGAAGCTGTCATCCCGAGCTTGCCGAGGGACCTGAGTCGTTGGCAAGGGGTCCGCTTCTGACAAACGGTCTAGGCTGGCGACGTCAGAGATCTCTCCACGCTGGTCGAGATGACAGAGTGGGGGGAGTCGATATAACAATGATATGGATATCTAGTGTTCCGGTGCCTCGTGGGGAATGACCTGGCGGGCAATACCGCCGCCGATCAGGCGATTGCCGCTGTAGAGCACCACGGCCTGCCCGGTGGCCAATGGCGGACCCGGCTCGATGAAATCCACTCGTTCACCGTCCAGACGAACCGGAAAACGCGGCCCCTGATAGCGAACGCGGGCTTCGATGTCGCCGGGAATCTCGCTGTGCCAGATCGGGTCTTCCAGAACCGCAGCGCTGGTGAGGATTCGATCCTTCGTGGCAACTCTCACCGCACCCGACTCCGGGTCGATTGACGAGACGTACTTGCGTTCCGGTGTAGTGAGGTTCCATTGCAGTCCACGACGCTGTCCGATGGTGACATAGGCGATACCCGGATGCTCACCGACGATGCGCCCACCTTCGTCGATCATCGGTCCTGGCTGGCCAGCCTCCGGACGAGCTTCCGATACCAGATTGCCGACACCCCCGGCAGTCTTGGCGAAGCAGAGGTCGACGGAAGACGCTTTGCTGTGGACATGCAAGTTGCCTGAGAGCGCCAGATCGCGGACTGTCTGCTTGTCCATCTCACCGAGCGGGAACTGCAAGCGGGAGAGATCATCATGGGTCAACCGGTAGAGTGCGTAGGACTGATCACGTCGCGGGTCATCGCCCTCGGCCAGGAACCACCGCCCCTCATGCCAGACTCGTCGAACGTAGTGTCCGGTAGCGACGTACTCGATTCCCAGCGAATCAGCCAGCTTGAGCAGGGCCGGAATCCGGACCCGGTGATTGCAATTCAGACAGGGATTCGGAGTACGGGCAGCGGCGTAGGAATCAATGGTGAACTGGGCGACCTCACGGGTGAAATCATCCCGGACATCTCGCACATAGAACGGTATGTCGACCCTGGCCGCAACCTGCCGGGCATCTTCGGCGGCCTGATCACCGCAGCAGATTCCCTCTTCAAGGCTTTCGGGATCGGAATCGAACAGGCGAAGATGGATCCCGATAGGATCCCATCCTTGCTGCTTGAATGTGAGTGCAGTGACCGCGCTATCGACTCCGCCGGAGAGCGCGACAAGTATCTTCGCCATGAGTTCGATCTTTCGTAGCTCGCCGATGAGCGACTAAAAGAAATACAGAGGGGCAGCCGCTCGAAGCGCTGCCCCCTCGGGAAGTATAGCAAAATCGGTCCGGGCGTCAGTGCTGCGGCGCAAGCCGCAAATTGCTGGTCCTGACGTTCTGGATGATGAACCGGCTGTTCGGAGCAGTGGGCATCTGTGACAGATCGATTTCCAGGTCCTGTTCCGGAATATCGTAGTCCATATCGGAGACGAGTTTCCGGACTGCGACCTTCATCAGATCGATCGTAATCCACTCTCCCGGACACCGATGATTGCGGTAGTGGTCGCCACCTCCCTGGGGGATCAGGTTGTAGGCACTCTCATCCCATTCCTGGAATCGCTCTGGACGAAACTCATCCGGATCCTTCCAGGACCGGGGATCGCGGTTGGTTCCGTGCAGATCGAGCATGACTTTGCGTCCTTTCGGAAACGTGAAGCCGCGCCACTGGAATTCCTTGCGGACCCTCGCCATCTGGAAGGGAAAGAATGGATAGAATCGACGGACTTCCTGAACGAAGTGCTCGATCTCGTCATCGCCAGCAGCCTTCAGCTTCCGGCGCATCTCGGGATGTTCATGAAGGGCCAGGGCGGCAAAGACGATGAATCGTCCAATTGCCACAGTTGGACGCAGAATGTTGAGAAGGTCGACCGCGGCATGGCCTTTATCCATCAACCTCCCTTTGAGATCCCGATGATTGGCAATGATGTAGAGCGCGGTACCTTCTGGAACCTGGCGTTTCTTTTTTCTGACGTCTTCGATGATGTCGCTGATCCATTTTTCGGTCCGGTCTCGGGCGCTCCGACCTCGCCAGTGATCCCTGCCGACTGCTCCCGCGCCTTCAATCATCGCTGCGATATCGGCCGTTCGCTCTTCCACGTCGGCTTCCTCGAGCGGGACTCCGGTCCACTCGAACACTGCCCGTGCAATGACTTTCTCCGCCTCATCGAGAAGGACGATGTCGTCGCGCATCGTCTCCCACTTGATGGCAGCGTCATCCCAGTGCCGGGACATAGCATTCTTCATGTCTTTGAGGCGCGCCGGGGTCATCATCGACATGAACATCTGTTTGCGCCAGCGGTGCGCTTCGTCGTCGAGCCCCTGCACTCCTCCTTCACCGAGAAGTGTCTTGTTGACCCGGCCAGGGGTTACGCCTTTCCGCTCGAAGAGTTCTTCATCGTAGAATAGCTTCGATGCTTCTTCTCCACTTATGCAGATGACCTTGCGGAGCATCAGTCGAGTTTCGAAGATGTCTGACTGAAGTTCTCTCTGACGTTTCCTGACGAACTGATACCCATCCGATGCGAGTGAAAGCGTGTTGTCGAATCCGGAATCCTGCGGGATCTGAGCCACGGAACGCTCCTTTCAACCTGGACGGCGAAATACATAGCCGGAACGGACGTGTTGGTAGTCGGTCTCGCGCTAAAAGTGTGCCAGCGAAAATCAATTCGGTTGTCGGTTTTCCGTATCGTGCACTTGCATAGGGGCACCTGCGGCGGGAACTCCTCGTCGTTTCGGATGGATGATCTTGTACGGCAAAGAGAGGCCTCGTATCTGGCCACCGGGAACTCGGGTAGAATCCCGGATAGCGTGGTTTATCAAACTGGAAAGGGTCCCGAGTGAACGAGCAGGAACAGAAAGCATTCGACCTCGTTGAGGCGAACGAAGCGAAACTTCTCGAGCGATACAAAACGGTGATCGGGGTCGATACCTCTGTGCCACCGGGAGATACCTACGAGGAACTCATCGACAAGCTGGAGCCGGAATTTCAGCGCCTCGGATTCAAGACCGAGCGGGTGACGATCCCTGAATCGGAGTACGCTCACATCCCCTTGCCGTTGAAGGGACCCCGCACGAATCTGGTGGCAACACGATCAACCGGCAAGGAGCCGATTACGATCTATGCCCATATGGACGTGGTTCCGGTCGAAGAAGCCTGGACCGAGGAGCCGTTCGGGGCTGAAGTCAAGGACGGCAAGATCTACGGACGTGGCACCGCGGACATGAAAGGTGCGATTGCCTCGGTACTGACCGCGGTGGAGTGCATGGACGAAGCCGGTGTGGAGCCGAACTTCGACTTGATCGTCTGCCTGTGTACCGACGAAGAGATCGGTGGCTACCCGGGTATCGAATATCTGGCGAAGCAGGGGTATGTAAAGGGCCACATGCTCTGTCTTGAAGGTGGTCAGGATCCGATGACCTGGCTCGGATCGGCCGGAAGCGTCGATGTCACGATCACGGTCACTGGCGAAAGCTGCCATTCCGGGATGAACTACCTCGGTATCAACGCGATCGACGCCATGATCCCGGTGTTGAACGAGCTGTACGAGCTGAAGAAAGAGGTCGAGGTTCGAGAGTCTGAATTGCCAGGATCATCGCATCCAAAGGCCCGCTCCTCGAAGATGACCCCGATGTTCAACTTCGCGATCATCAACGGGGGTGTGAAATCGAACATCGTCCCGGCCACCTCCACACTGTTGATCAACCGGCGATTCATTCCTGAAGAAACTTACGAGCAGGTGACGCAGGAGATCCAGGATGCCGTCGATCGCGCCAAAGAGAAAAGCCCGGCCAGAGCGATCGATGTCAGCTTCTACGACGTCTATCCGGCGATGAAGCTGGATCCGAACGGTCCCCGTATGGCCAAGATGAAGGAGTCTGTGCAACTGGTGCAGGGCTACTCCGATGAGGAGTGGAAGGCATTCGCGGTTGCCGGATCTACGGACATGGCAAACGTTCAGCAGGTCATGGGCTGGACCGATATTCCGTTCCGGGGACCGGGCCGGATGACCAGCCGGGCGCATGGAGCTGACGAGCACGTCTACGTGGAGGATGCCAAGGCCCACGTGAAAGAGTTGATTCACTATCTCGCGTTCTAGGTGTTGTACGGGGCAAGTGAACGATTGTTGAAATCCGCGTATTTTGACGAGCCAGATCCACTGGGGTCTGGCCTCGTCTTCACGATCTGTGTTGCACGAACGCGATACGACAGAGGGGACCGGTGGTGAGTAAGGAGCAATCCGGCGATGTGATTCTTGCCGGTGAGAAGGTCTATCTCGGGCAGGTTCGTCGGGATCTGGCCCCGGTGTATCGCCGGTGGCTGAACGATCTTCAGGTCTCTCGAACGCTGGGGGTGATCAACTATCAGGGGTTGCCGCTGACGGATGAAGACGAGTTCGACTGGTTCGATGCCGTCCGCGCTGACAAGGGTGAAGCTGTCTTCGGGATCTATGAACGTGAGACCGGCCGACCGGTTGGAAACGGCGGACTGTCTGAGACCCGGCTTCCCAACCGGTCGGCAGAGTTCGGTATCGCGATTGGCGAACGAGACGCACACGGACAGGGATACGGCACCGAGGCGACCCGCCTGATCCTCGACTACGGATTCAACGTTCTGGGCCTGCATCATATCTGGCTGAAGTGTGTCGAATTCAACCATGCCGGTATTCGGGCGTATGAAAAAGCCGGATTCCAGCAGGCAGGGCGATTGCGTGAGGCCTGGCAACTCGGCGGCAAGCAGTATGATGTGCTCCTGATGGACGTCCTGGCTCGCGACTTCGAGAGTCCGGTCGTGAAGGATCTGCTCGATATACCCGGAGACGAATGACCGGCAACAGGGGGAGCGCGATATGGCAGAGGCTACTGGCTGGATGGAAGACGATTCGCAGAAGTTCATCGAGCTGGGAGATCTGGTGGTTCCATCCCGGTACGAACAAGCACGCCTGATCTGTGATCTGATCCCTGCATCTCCCGGAGACCATTTCATGGGCGTCGATATTGGCTGCGGTGAGGGGTTGCTCTCGAAGACGATTCTGGAGCGGTTCCCCGAAGCGCAAATGACGTTACTGGATGGCTCTGAAGCGATGCTTACCCGAGCGGCCGAGAACCTCGGTGAGTATGCCTATCAGATCGATCTTCGTCAGTTCGACCTGAAGCAGACGGACTGGCTGGATGAGCTTCCACGCCGGTTCCGGTGCATCGTGTCATCACTGGCGATTCATCATCTCGACGATGCGGGCAAACAGGCTCTGTATCAGGCGCTGTTCGATCATCTTGCCCCTGGCGGCGTGATGCTGATCGCTGATCTGGTGCATCCGCCGAACGAGCAGATCGCTGAAGCATGGGCCAATGAATGGGATCGGGATGTGCGGGAGCAGTCGCTGGCTCGCACGGGGTCTCTGCACGCCTTCGACCAGTTCCAGAATGGCTGGAATCACTATCGCACGCCGGACGTCGAGTTCGATAAGCCGTCACTGCTGCTGGATCAACTGCAGTGGCTGGAAGAGATCGGGTTCAGCGGGGTCGGATGTTTCTGGCTCCGGGCAGGACATGCGGTGTTCGGAGGATACCGGCCACCTACTAATCGCGATTGACGCGCTTATTGAGCTGTCGTAACGTCTCCGACCAGCGCGTTTGCGGTAGTTCGGTATTGAGCTCGATCAGATTGCCGTCTGGATCACGAAGATGGGCCGACCGTATTCCGTGATCCGGCTGATCAGTCGGCGGGTTGACCAGTGTTGCTCCGTGTTCAATGAGCCGGTTGGCCCGGAAGTCGACGTCATCTACGATGATGATCATCATGACCGGATCCTGTCCCGATCGTTCCGACGGCTGATCGGACGTGCCGACCATCTCCGCCATCCGCTGACGAGAGAAGATCGCCAGATCGACTCCGGCGCCGGTATCTAGATCGGCATAGACACCATCCTCATCTCCCCATCGAACCCGAAACTCCAGCGCATCCCGGTAGAACCGGAACAGCTCCGGAAACTGACGGGTAAGCAGGCGGATATGGCTGAGGCGCATCATGGCTGGCTTCCGATCACGTGTCTCGCGATAGCACTCCGGTCAGTTCGAAGATGCGCTGAAGGATGAGCAGGGTCGATGCGTAGGTGGAATCCATCCCGTAGTAGGACAGTCCGCGGGCACCCAGCGTCTGCGCCCGGGTATACGGGGTATCCGATGCGTAGTGGATGATCCCGAGATCGAACGGCAACTCGACCAGATTGACGTTCTCGTTGTGGCCAAATCGGGTCAGGAATGTATCTTCGAAAATCGCGCTGAGGTATGGTCCTGCTTCCATCTCGACAACGGTGAAGTTCTCCCGGTAGAAGAAGTCGAGATACTCCCGGTTCTGGAGATAGGTGCCGAGTACGGTCACTGCGCGCTGGTGGTCGAGTGCTGATCCGTAGACCAGAAACGGCGAGAAATCTTCCGAGGCGAAGATGTTCTGGAACCAGTAGGTATTGCCGCTGTGCTCATCGTAGACCACGTCCGAGAGCATCACATCACCGATGCGGGCGTTGAGGGTGGCCGCTTTGCCCAGGATGTAGATGCCTTTGAGTTGATGGGTGTTGATCGCGATCTGGTTGAGTATGTGATAGGCGCTCATGCCCAGCGGGTAGTTGATGTTGACGATGACAGCATCGCTCTGCGATGGATCGATTGTGCCGAGTGCGGCCAGCCGTGGATCGAAACCGTCAGGCGACAGTTTGTTGACCTCGATTATCTGGACGTCGGCATCGAGGACACTGCCCGGGTCGATCGAGGCGATCCCTACGGTTTCTTCCTCGTCGTTCCGCGCCCGGCGCTGTTCTGGGTGATCGTGGAAGAACTGACGGGCGCTGAAGTAGAGAAAGTTGTCCCAGCTGCTGCGGGTATCGCCAGAGCGCAGCTTCTCCAGCTCTTCGATCAGCTCTGGATCCTGTGTCTCTTCCACGTACTGGACCAACTGATCCCGACGGCGTCGTGCGGTGCCAGACAGAGTATTGACGATACTGTGCGTGTTCGAGGAGACGAAATAGAGTGGGCGTTCGTCCAGTGCATTCTCTCGCAGGAATCGCTCGATCGGCCTCCACCAGGATCGAGTGCTCCGGGTGTAGCCAGCATACGTTCCGCCGTGCATCTGGATCGTTAGCCGCTTTCGCTCCCGGGCGATGCAGCGGATGGTGTCGGCGAATTCGCTGCCCCAGGCGGTTTTCAATCGATCCCAGTCTCGATCGGTCATCCCCAGCGCGTCCCGGATCGCGGGTTCCTCGTCTTCGGTGATGTCCCGGTCTTCGACCATTTCCGTCAGATCGGGCGACTCCTGGAAGATCGTGTGCATCTTGTTCCACTCGACTTGCCAGGCGACGATGGTGGGGAGCAGATCATCGAGGTCCGAGGTCGAGGCAACGTAGACCGCCAGGGTCCCTTCACCGTTGTCGTACCAGCGACGCCGTCGGCCGGGTGCCGTGACCGGCTCCCAGTTCTCGAGATCGTCGTACCCATGTCTGGCGAAGACATACGGAGACTGTCCGAGCGCGATGTGGCGGGTGTGAACGATCGAGCAAGGCAACCGCATGGTGCTGTACATGAACGCGTTCATGTCCGGAATCGGTTCCGCAGCTCCAGCGTGGAGGGATGATTCGATATTCAGATGTGCCGGGACGAGTGTCTCGATCTTGATCGGGCCGGTACTGCGCAACAACGTGTTGTAAGTGCGAACGTAGAGGTCTACCTCACGCTTTCCGGCAAGGTTCGGCTCAGTTTGAGGCCGTCCATGACGCGACACCTCGGATTCGATCGATGAATCGTGGCGGAGTTCGGAAGAACGCACGCGGTCACCTCCTGTCGATCGGCTATGCGAATTCCGGGCATTATACCGATGATGGGAGGTGACTAGGGCTGCTGGCGGCGACGGTTTCGACGAAAGACCTCATCCTGCACCACAATGAGCACTCCGGCAGTCCCGAGAAAGAGGAAGACGAAGCCGGACCAGGTGAAGGATGCGGCAATGCCGCTACCGAATCCACCGGCGGCCAGCAGTGCCATCGACCAGCCGATTCCGGCTGCGATCCGCCCGATCTTGATGTAGCGACCGAGGACGATGATCACGCAGAACAGGGTGATGCCGAGGACGCTCCAGAGAAGCATCCAGCTACTCTCCAGCCGGTGACTGGCGAGTCGTGAGCATCGGAGTGCTCGGGTCATCACGTTCAGTCTGGACGCGCTCGGGCAGTGCCAGCGGCAGGCGGATCGTCATCCGGGTACCGGCATGTGGCTGGCTGTACGCACTGATGTGACCAGCGTGGCAGTCGGCGATCCACTTGGCGATCGCCAGGCCGAGCCCGGCGCCGGTGGTTCCGCCGTTTCGCGCCTCATTACCGCGATAGAACCGGTCAAAGATCCGGGTGACCTGCTCGTCGGTCATCCCTGGCCCTTCGTCGATCACGTCGATCCGGGCAAATCCGCCTTCAGCGCTTGTTCGCAGCATGATCGTCATGCCGGCCGGCGTGTAGGCGAAGGCGTTGTCCAGCAGGATCAGGAGGAGCTGGCGCAGCTGATCCGGATCGCCATAGATTTCGAGGTCCTCACCGAGATCGGTATGAAACAGGTGGTCGGTCGCCAGTGGGGTTGCCACTCTGGCGGCATCCCGGACAACTTTTTCGAGCGTAATCAGTTGCATATCCGGTCGCCAGCCGACATCGGCGCGGGCCAAGGTGAGTAGATGCTCGACGAGACGCCCCATACGCTCGGCTTCATCGCGGATGTCGCCCAATCCTTCACGCATGTCTTCCCGGTTCATCCGGTCGCTATCGAGCTGCCGGAGCAGGATCTCGGCGTTGCCACGGAGCGCGGTGAGCGGGGTCCGCAGTTCGTGTGATGCGTCGCCCACGAAACGCCGCTCGGCATTGAAGGCAGCATCCAGCCTGGCAAGCATATGGTTGAACGTCTCGGCCAGTTGCTGGATCTCGTCGTTGGTGGCAGGCGTCCGGATCTGATGCTTCAGTTCCCCGGACTGTCCGACCGAGCGAACGGCTTCGGTAATGTGCGTCAGTGGGCGGAGTGACTGGCCGGTCAACAGATAGGAGCCGATGGCGGTCGTCGTCAAGCCGATGAGGAATCCGCTGAAGAGGAACAACTGAAGCTGCTCCAGTGCCTGCTCCATCGGGCGGAGTGATTCAAACGCCTGAACGGTGCCGAACAGGACACCTTCTTCGCTCTTGAGCGGGGCGCTGATCACCCGGACATCGCTGCCGGACAGCGTCGTCGTGAAGTAGACGGCATCGCCCTCGAGATTCGACTGGACGACGGATTCGGGGATTTCGAGAAAAAGTTCGTACTCGTCGGATCTGCTCTGAGTTTCGCCGGCGGCGTTGGCTACGTGGAGATGCAGCCCGGGATAGATAAACGGATCGAGGTTGGCAGGAGCCCGGAGCACTGGCTGGCCCCCGACACCGATAGCCGGATCGATCTGAGACTGTTCCCGGTAGTTGTCGGCCACGGTGATAAGACGGCGATCAACCTCGGCCTCGAGTGATCGCGTCAGCATCTGATAGACGCCGAGACTCACAGAGACGAGGACTACCGCCATGAGCATTGTCGAAAGAAGGACGATTCTGGCACGAATGGACATGATCAGGAATGCTCACAACATGAGAGTCCGTGAAGTGCGGACTCCGGTTCAGGACGATTGCTCACGTAAGGCATACCCTACACCGCGGACTGTTTGCAAGAGCCGGATTTCTCCTTCGGCTTCCAGTCGGCGGCGGAGGTTGCTGATCGTCACCTCGAGTACGTTCGATTCGCCGGGAAAATCGTCACCCCATATACGTTCCATGATCAACTCGCGTGTCATCACCTGTTGTGGATGTCGCAGAAACAGGAGAAGAAGATCGAACTCCCGGGCGGTCAGCTCGATCTGACGCTCTCCGCGATAGGCGTACCGGGTGGTGGTGTCCAGCCGGAGGTCGGAAAAGGTAAACGAGTCAGGCGTCTCTTCCTCGCGCTGCTCGCCACGGGAATCTTTGCGTCTCAAAAGGGCACGCAAGCGAGCCAGCAATTCCTCGAAGGCGAACGGCTTGGCCATATAGTCATCCGCACCGGCATCGAGGCCCGCCACCCGGTCAGCAACTTCATCTCTGGCGGTCAGCATGAGAATTGGCACCTGATCACCAGCTTCACGAATCCGCCGGCAGACCTCGACGCCGTCCACCTCGCCGGGCAGCATTATGTCCAGCACGATCAGGTCGACCTCGGTGTCTCGCGTGATCTGGAGCGCTTCGGCTCCTGAATCGGTCACCCGGACGTCGTAGCCTTCGAACACGAGGCCACGCCGGAGGAACGATGCGATCGATCGCTCATCTTCGACGATCAGAATGTTCGCGTCGGGCTCACTCATTGATTATTCCGGTCTCTCACTCTATCCGAGCAGGTGGCGGAACCGGTCCTGGTCCGGGAACGGGCCGATAACCGCCAGGCTCATTCGCTCGGGCTGGAGAAGCTCTCCAGCCAGTTCCTGGATCTCTTCGCTGGTGACTTCGTCGATCTCTTCCATGACCTGCTCCGGAGTCAGAATCTCTGCGAAATGCAGCTCCTGACTGCCGATCCAGCCAGCCACCGCGCGAGAATCTTCCAGTCCCATGCTGATTCGCCCCTTGCGCAGTTCCTTGGTTCTGGTCAGTTCCTCAGCAGGAACCGGATCATCACGCAGTTTCCAGAGTTCGCGGATGACGGCGGTGATCGTCTCATCGACTTTTTCCGGGTCAGTGCCGGCGTAGACGACTCCCTGGCCGATATCTTGGTACCCACGGAAGTACGAGAACACGGCGTAGGCGAGGCCGCGTCGCTCACGAATCTCTTCGAAGAGCCGCGAACTCATCCCTGAACTCAGAACCGCATCGATCGAGTCCTGTACCTGGCGACGCTTATCCAGATAGGAGATAGCCGGCAGCCCCAGACAGATGTGTGCTTCCTCGGTCTGACGCTCCATCACCTTGAGCTTTGGCGCCGTCTGAGTTACGAAGCACGGTTCGAGAACGGCTGGCTTACCCGCAGGCATGTGGCCGAACGTTTTCTCGGTCATCCTTACGACCTGGTCGTGATCGATATCGCCAGCCGCAGAGATAACAAGGCGGTTCGGGTGATAGTTGGCGTTCATGTAGCTGATGATGTCGTCCCGGGTCATCTTCCCGATGGTGTCCTCGGTGCCGATGATCGGCCGGCCGACCGCGTTTCCATCCCAGACGAGATCATCGATCACATCGTGGATGTAATCGTCCGGAGTGTCGTGAATTCCGTGAATCTCTTCGAAAATGACCCAGCGTTCCTTCTCCATTTCTTCCTGCCGGAAGGTGGAGTTGAGGAGCATATCGGCCAATACGTTGAACGCTTTCTCCAGATGAAGAGCGGGAACTTTCACCCAGTAGTTCGTGTTCTCCCGAGAGGTGCCTGCGTTGAGAATTCCACCGACTTCTTCGATCTCACGGGTAATGGTGATCGGGTCCGGGCGATCGGATGTCCCCTTGAATACCATGTGCTCCAGAAAGTGGGAGACTCCGGCATGCTCGTCCGGCTCATGCCGGGCACCGGTCGAGAATGTGATGATAAGACTCGCTGACCGGACGTGATCCATCCGGCTGGTCACCACGCGGACGCCATTTGCGAGTATGGTGCGTTCGATGTTCACGGCGGTGTT
This sequence comes from Thermomicrobiaceae bacterium, assembly GCA_007124395.1. Classification (GTDB taxonomy): domain Bacteria; phylum Chloroflexota; class Chloroflexia; order Thermomicrobiales; family Thermomicrobiaceae; genus SLMJ01. The sequence goes on from SLFF01000304.1 coordinate 20,733, forward strand.
CTCCTGCAATGTTCCAGATCAACGGGCCGACGAGTCTCACCGGTTCAGATATGTATGCGCGGCATCGACGATGAGATGAAGGGCGAAGGTTGCGGCTTCCTGCATGACCACAGCTCGATCACCATTCCAGTGCATTTCGTGTGTCTCGGTTCCGGCAGGGGTGGTGCAGGCAAAATAGACAAGCCCGACTGGCTTGCGTCCGGTTGCCCCACCCGGTCCGGCAATTCCGGTGGTCGACACCGCAAATGTAGCTCCGGTGAGTTGCTGGACGCCTTCAGCCATCGCTGCGGCGCACTCCGGGCTGACCGCGCCACGCTGTTCGAGGATCGATGCCGGGACGCTCAGAACATCCTGCTTCATCTGATTGGAATATGCCACGACGCTGCCAGCGAAGTACGATGAACTGCCCGCCACCGATGTTATCCGTGAGGCTACCAGCCCACCGCTGCACGATTCTGCTGCGGCGACACTGAGCCCGGATTCAGCGAGCAGGTGATTGAGTTGCACTTCGAGCGGCTGGTCCGAGGTCATGTAACCCCTTGTGGGTCGGGTTCGAATTCCGACGTCGCCGCAGTATAGCAGAGGAAATCGATCGTCTGCCCCGATCAGTCGGCCGTTGATGCGTGTGGATCAGAGCCGGTACCGGATGCCCGGACGGATGGAATCAGACCCGCCAGAACAACTGACACGGTAAGGATGATGCCGCAGACGAACAGTGCCGGCCGGGTGCCGAATTGATCACCGGCCCAGCCACCGATAAACGTTGAGAAGACGATCGCCGAGTAGAACAGCGTGGTTCGGAGGCTGAACACGCGCCCAAGCAGGTTGTCGGGAGTGTGATCCTGAACCAGGGTGACGCCAGGAATCAGCACCAGCGCGCTCCCGAAGCCACTCACGGCAATGAACAACAGCGCCGGGATCAGCGAGCTGACGAGCGCGGTAGCCGTCACCGAGATCCCCATCAGAGCCAGTCCCGAGAGCACCACGATTCCGGTATTGACTCGCTCTCTGCGCCCGAGCCAGAGCCCACCTAGTACCGTGCCGATACTGATGGCCGCGCCGATTAGCGAGTATTCCCACTCACCGCCACTGAGTACGTCCCAGGCGTAACCGACCAGTAGTGGCGTGGATGCCCCGAGAGCGATCGGTCCGAGCAGCGTTACCAGCGTGTTCGCCAGCACCAGTCGATGGTTCCAGACGAAGGTGATGCCCTCGGTGACATCTTTCCATACGGTCTGGCCTGTCTTCGCGATTTCTCCCGCCGGATCAACCCGCATCGAGAAGATCAGAATGGCGGACACGAGATAGGTAAGCGCGTCGAAGGTGAATGCGATCGCAACGGCGGCTTCCTGCGACAACAGATAGCCGAACAGCAGCAGGAGCCCACCACCCAGCGGGTAGCCGATGATATCGCTGGAGTTTTCCGAGACAGAGCCCAGCGAGTTGGCGGTGTGATAGTCACGGGGAGGGACAATGGCCGGGACGATTGCCCGCCTGGCAGGTTTGAACACCACGGAGACCGCGTTTACGGTGAAGAGAAGAATGTAGACGATCACGATTGCCTGATCAGCGATGAACGGTATCAGGAGAACTGGTGGGATACGCAACACATCGCAGGCGATAAGGATCGTGCGGCGATCCCAGCGATCGACGAGAACCCCGGCGAAGGGCCCGAGGACGAGATCCGGGAGCGCAGTGGCAACGAAGGCGATGCCGGTCTGGGTCAGCGATCCAGTAACGGTATAGACCAGCGCAGCCATGGCGACCTGGTGCACCCGATCGCCCAGCGATGACACAAAATCGGCCAGCCAGATGAGCAGGAAATTTCGATTATCACGCAGGAGTCGCGTGTTCCTGCCGTTCAGGCTCTGCGGTTGCTCCACGATGCTCGCAAACTCGTCTTCGTTTTCGAATCATTGAACCAGACCCCACGATAGACTAGAAAGTCTAGTTGGGCGATAGCTGGAGGAGTAGGCACCAATTGTCCTGATTTTCGTTGCCCATGATAGCGGCTTCCCGAAGCGATTCGGATCAGCGGTGGGTGCTTCAGGGTGGACCGATTGGCGAGCACGATTCTACCGCCAATGAATTCGTCCGTCTCCTGAACGCGGGTGCTGAGTCTGGAAATGCGTAAGTTCGTTTTATTGACGTGTAGAGCCGTTGACGAGATTGCCGCACGAGGATCTGACGCGGATCTCACTTATCTGTCAAAGGAGAAATGATTCATGAAGTGAATGCTACGAAGCTTTCCGGTGCAATTCAAATTGTCAACGACGTAGCGTGGAAACGATGACAGCCAGAACACCAACACCTGCAAGGACCAGGTATGTATCCTCCAGACTCGCACCCAGGATTTGCGTTTGGGACCAGTCAGTCGCCTGTTCGTAATGCGATTGGCGGAGTGTCCAGATCGTGCTCGCGACCGCAATTCCAGTTACCTGACCGAGATTCCGTGAGAGTGCGAGCATGCCCGAGACAATCCCGATCCGGCCCTCAGGAGCTGCCCCGAGGACGGCACTGTTGTTTGGTGACTGAAAGAGCCCCGCGCCAATTCCATAAAGCGCAAGCACGCCGACTGCAAAGATCGTTGACGTGCCCGTGCTGAACTGGCTCATTCCGAAAATCGCCAGGGTGATGGCGATCAGTCCTGCAGCTACCGGAACTCGCATACCGTATCGATCGGCAAGTGACCCGGCATATGGGGCGATGGGAAGAATTGCCAGCGGAACTACCATCATCAGTAAGCCTGATCGTGCCGCTGAATGACCCATAAGATCCTGAAGCGAGAATGGAATCAGAAACATGTTGGATGCCATTGCGATGAAGGTGAGAATGGCAGCGATAAGTCCTGCTGTTAGACTCCATTGACCAAAGAGCGATAGCTCGATCAACGGGGCGGGATGCTTGCGCTCCACCACGATCAACACGCCTACAGCGAACAGTGCACCCACGATCAATGTACCCGTCGACAGGTCCCAGTCCTGGTTTGCCAGACGCATGAGTCCGAAGACCCCGCACGTTGCAATCGTGAAGATTAGTGCTGCTCCGACAAGGTCCAGTCTGGCACCTTTCGGACGGGTGAAGACCGGCAGAACCCGCCACCCCCAGATCAGTGATCCGAGCGCCAGTGGAACCGGAGCCAGAAAGATCGCGCGCCAGTCAATGACTGAGATGAGCAACCCTCCGACTGCAGGACCTGCCATCAATCCACCAGCTACCGCCATATGCATGAAACCGAGCGCCCGACCGCGTCCCTCTTCACCATATGCGGTTGCGATCAGTGCCTGGCCGGTGGCCAGCAACATTGCTGCTCCGAGACCGAGTAACCCCCGAGCCACGATTAGCCAGAGTACGTTTGGGCTGACGGTGGCAAGCAGCCCTGAACACAGTAGGGTTGCCATGCCCGAAAGATAGAGAGTTCGCCCACCAACCACATCAACCAGACGCCCGAACAGGATCAGTGTTCCGACGATCGTCAGTTGATACGAGATGATCACCCATTGAATCGTGGACTGGGGAGCCTCGAATGCGTCGGCAAGTGATGGCAACGTCACCGCAACGAGGCCAACTTCGAGACTGGCGAGTACTGTAGCCACAACAACCAGGATCAGGATCGAACGCTGCTGAGATGTGCGCCCGACCCCGGTAGCTTCTGGATCGGCGGTTGTCATTCGTCGATTCCGGAGAACATATCGTGCTCGCTCGCGGGAATGGGACGTCCGCTCGTGGCTGCCAGAACGTAGTGCTCCGTGCTCAGTAGTTCCCACCGTAGCTCGTCAGTGATCCCCTTGAAGATGAGGTCATGTGCCTGGCTGCGATGAGCCTCGTTGGATGCGCGTTGTTTCTGTGTGATCCACGGGCGGACATCGAGAACGAGGGTCACCTCACGATCTGGTTGGGTTGGGAATCGCCAACTTGCCTGTTCGGTGATGCTCTCCGGGACAACGTGATAGTAGAGTTTTTCCGGAGCATGCGCGGGCAAACCGTCGTCCGGGTATGCCTCGGGATCGGCAGCAATATGAAAGGCGGCCGTCGCCGCCTTGTGGATGACAATGTGGTCTGGATGAAGGGTTCGGCCCTCTGGTCCAAATGTCAGAACTACGTGTGGTCTTTGCCGTCGAATTGCTGCGACGCAATGTCCGGTCAGTTCGTCCAGGTCGACGTCTTCCAGTGTGCCGTCCTGATAGTCGAGGATCGAGAGGTCTGAGACGCCAAGGATTTCGCATGCCTCACGAAGTTCGCGTTCTCGAAACTGGGCCAGGTCTTCTGAGTCACAGAGTGGAGGTTCTCCACAGGACCCTGCTTCGCCACGGGTTGCCACCAGCAGTGAAACACTAATGCCTTGATCTGCGTATCTCGCGAGTGCACCGCCAACAATCCGTGATTCGTCGTCCGGGTGTGCAAAGATTCCGAGCATCCTGTACTGGCTCATGGACTAACTCCCTTCATTTCTGGGAATCAGCGTATACCTTCCCCCAGCAGGGAAAGGTCAAGGGCGTCTGGCAGACACGTACACCTCGGAGAGAATGGGGGATGTGCCGTTGCGTGGTCATGGTGATGATCATGGTCATGGTTATCATGATCACTGGTGTTGATCCTGAGTGACACCTGTTCGAGCGAAGTGCGCAGCGCAGACAGCGATTCAATCTGCCGGGTACATTCCTCGATCTTCGAATCCACGATTCCTTTCAGTTCGGCGGTAATTTGCCGACATTCGCCCTGTTCCGCAGCTGACGTCAACGCGCGAATCTCTTCCAGCTTCAAGCCGAGGGCTTTCGCACGCCTGATAAATCTAAGCCGATTGACATCCTGGGTGTTCAGTCGTCTATATCCATTGTTCGCCCGATCCAGTTCTGGAAGAAGCCCGATGCTTTCGTAGTGTCGTATTGTTTTCGATGAAACTCCCAGACGGTGGGCTACCTGCCCAATGGTCAAAAATTCTGTCATCGCCTTGCTCCTGAAATCTTCATACGTCAACTGCCAACAATCCGAGCCGAAATCCTGGTAGCCTCATTGATACTTTAACTGATTGCCGTTGTGACGCACCGCGTGCGAAGATTCGATTGATAACGACACACCGCACTGCCTTGCGGATCTAATGTACCGCGCGTTCCGGAGCCCGCGTACGGGAACCCTTTCCCTCCTGACGGCGAGAGGGCCGCCAGGAAGGCGACCCTCATTCCTAACCCTTTCAGTTGTTGCGAACGACTATTGCGGTTTCGGCGGAACCAGGCACGAGACACGTTCCGACACATTGCCCGAACCATCGACCGCGTAGATCTCCGCGTCGCCCTTGCCGGTAATTCGCGCGGTCACGGCGCCTGGCCCTGACTTCTCGTTGGGCTCGGCACCTGGCGCCTGCGTGTACTTGATCACATCACCCACCGAGTACGGTCCGAACTCAACACCACTTCCGTTGTCGACCACGAAGATCTCGAGATCTTCGGCTGGCCAGACATCGTCCGAAGCGCCAAGCTGGTAGAAGCCATCCTCGTTCTGGCCCGGAGAGTTCTGACCGGCTTGTGGAACGTTCCGTCCGCTTGGGTTCACACCGTCCTCACAGGAGGCTATCGGTGGCGTGGTGTCCTCCCACACCTTCGTGACTTCCTCACAGAGTTCCGTACCCGTCAGACAAACGCGGATCGTGTCCGTACCGAGTCCAGAGGGACCTTGCGTTGCCTCATAGGTGAACGAGGCCTCGCCGCTGGCGTCAGTGGTGTCACTTCCATTCTCGCCTGTGTTCGGGCCGGCGGTAACCTCGAAGGTTACTTCTCGGTCCGGAACCAGCGTGGCGCCGGACGTAACTGTCGCGACGACGGTATGGGTCTGGCCCGGATCGCCCAGTTCATTGGTCGCCGTATCCGGCGCGGCATCCAGGGCGATCGGGACGTCAACCGTGATGTTTTGGGTGCCAATGACGTTACCGGCGTTATCCCGGAACTCCACGCTGCAGTTAATCGTGGATCCGGCCAGCGATGGGTCGTTCGGGACTGCGACGGTCTCGGTGAAGCTAGCGATGTCGCCGCTCGTCACCGTCTGGGAAGCCGGCGCGAAGCTGACATCCAGCAGGTCACACCCTACCGTGTGCGGAGTAACGGTCACAGGCAGATTGCCCAGACCTTCCAGGATAGTGTTGGACAGTTGGGCGGCAGTGGCGCCGGAGAAGAAGCTGCCACCTGTCTGACTCGCGATGAATGCCGCTTGCCCTGTCTCATTCAATCGATTGATCCCGACGCTGATAGCGAGCACCTGTATGTCTGCCGTATTCAACGCGTCCGCAACCGCGTTACGTGTGGGGTAAGGACCGAAATTTTCATGACCAGGCGCATCGCCGAACCAGACGATGATGCGCGTCGATCCGGGTCGGAAGCTCACGGCACCGTCAGCGATGCCCTTCAACGCGATGAGCTGTGCTTCCGGAAAGTCACCTCCACCGGCTGCGTTCCAGCCGTTGATCGCGTTCTGTACGGCGGTCTGGTTCGCCGTGACGTTCTGATTTACCCGCCAAACAAAGGCGTCGCCGACGTCCCGATACTCCGCCACGGCGAACTGAGCGGTCGGCTGATTAGTTGCGATGGTGCTCAGGATATTGGCCGCATTAGCCTTTACATTGGCGATCGCTCCGCCCATACTGCCTGTCGTGTCCGACAGGAACACGATGTCGGGGTTCTCGGGGATCTCGGACGTCTGAACCTGTTTGTCGATTACATCACTTTCGCCGGGCGCCAGGTTCAGGTTTACATCGTTCGGAGTCACCTCGGCTGAAACCGGGATTGCCACCAGAGCGAGAATCAGGGCGAGTAGAATACATAGACGTTTCGACATGAGCGACTTTCCTCCCTTGGCCATAAGTACGTTTGTGCCATGCAAGGGTCGCCGCCAATCGCTATACTATAGATGCGACAAGAGATCGGCGGCAGCCGTTTTCGTTGTCTTGACCCCGGGCAGCTAGTCCCTACCTGGGGTCGTCCTATCCCTCAGTGGTCCGTAGTCAGGCCCTCAAGTGACACCACCCCCTTTTTCTAACTTGTGTAAGCTGGGTAACGGTAACGAGACATTCTCTTCGAAATGCGCTATCGCCCTGTCGAAACACGGGAGAGCACCACTCAGCGGAACAAAAACGGTTCCCGGAGCGTGAAAAACGCACATTTCGCCAAGTTTTCTACTTTTTCCGATGTTGTTGCTTATCGTATTTAGGACTCGTGGGACAGATCACACCTCGCCTCTCTAACAACGAATCAGTTCAGCCCGTAGTCGAGCAATCGCGCTAGCGGACAATCGTGGTGAGACTTGATACGTCTCTTATAGCATGTGACTATGTAAATGTAAATACTTTGTGAAATGGCCAAAACTTGCAAGTAACCTTGTTAGTGGTTGATTTGGCTGTGTTTCTGTGATCGCATTCGCTACACGCAGTCCGTGAAGCAGGTAGAAGGAACATCGGATACGGCCATTGCCTAATGAAATGCTGGCTCATTTGATGGGGGATACCCGCTCAAATGATGGTATCGATCCGCGCCTGCCGCGCTCGGCTACCACCTTGTCGTGCAGGGCAGGGATCGATTGGGGAGTGTAGCGTTATGCCTCGCACGTCTTTTTGACAGGCCGTCAGTTCAGTCCGTATACTTTCGTGGTCCGTTGCGGCTCCTGCGCCGGTGGGAACGCACGGTCGTTTTTTTGTGACCGGGATCAGAAGGATGTTGTCAGATGCCAAAGAGAACATATCAGCCGAAGCGAATTCCCAGGAAGCGGACCCACGGTTTCCGTGCCCGGATGAAGACGCGAGGCGGCCGGGCCGTGATCGCGACTCGACGGCGCCGCGGCCGCAAGTCGCTGTCAGTTTCCACCGAGTACAAGCCAACGACCCGCAGGTAGCTTGAGGGACGATGATTGCCCGGAGCCTCCGCCTGCGTGATCCGCGAGAATTTCAGCGGGTTCGCAAGCGAGGGCGATCCTGGACAACGCCGTACCTGGTTCTGGTGTCCCGGCCGAATGGGTTGGACCACAACCGGTACGGCTTCGCTGTTGGTCGCCGAGTCGGCAACGCGGTAGCACGGAACAAGGTGAAGCGCTGGATGCGGGAAGCGATCAGGCCTCGACATCCTGCATTGAAGCAGGGGTTCGACATCATTCTAATAGCCCGTGGGCGGATGGCATCTCCATCTGTCGGGTTCAGCAATGTGGATGAGTCGGTGGGTATACTTGCCGAGCAGGCAGGGCTGGTTCCCGACGCGGACCAGGTTGCCGAGTAACGTAGCCAATCCGGTCGAGCGGGGTTACCAAACCATGCGAACCGTTGCACTCTGGTTGATCAGAGGCTATCAGAGGGGAATTTCCCCATATCTCCCGCCGAGTTGCCGGTTTCATCCAACCTGTTCCGAATATGCCTACCAGGCAATCGACAAGTACGGTATTATCCGGGGTGGTTTGAAAGCAATCTGGCGTATTCTGCGATGCAATCCATTCTGTCAGGGTGGTTTCGACCCCGTCGACTAGAGCGATACATCAACCGGCACGCGGGCGTAATACGGTAATCACCTGCGTATCTAGCCTGAGAAGGAGCCTCTCTTGCCGGTCTGGAGTCAATTTGTAGATCTGATCGAATGGTCGCTCCGCTTCTTTGGCGATCTGACCGGTAGTGCTGGTCTCTCGATCATCATCCTCACGGTCATTGTTAAAACGATTCTGCTGCCTCTGACGGTCAAGGCACTGCGCTCGACCCTGGCGATGCAGGAGCTCCAGCCGAAGGTCAAGGATCTTCAGAAGCGGTTCGGCAAGGACCGCCAGCGACTCTCGGCAGAGACGATGAAGCTCTATCAGGACAACGGGGTCAACCCGATGTCCGGATGTCTGCCTATGCTGCTGCAGATGCCGGTGTTCTTTGGCCTCTACTTTGCTATTCGTAATCTCACCAACGAGAGCGTCGGTGTCTGGGCAGACGGGTTCCTCTGGATCCCTGACCTTTCCACGAATGACCCGTGGCGCATTCTTCCGTTTGCCGCCGCAGCATCACAGTTCGTGCAGATGCGGATGACTCGCCCTGCCGGACAGGGCAAGCCAGAAGATCCACAGCAGCGCATGATGTACACGATGATGAACTTCATGCCGCTGATGGTTATCGTCATCGGCTGGACGTTTGCGGCTGGCCCGGTGCTTTACTGGACGATCTCCGCACTCTACAGTGTGATCCAGCAGTGGTTCATCACTGGGTGGGGTTCGATGAAGGACTGGTTCCCGTGGTTGCCGGAGTTGCCAGATAGCAGCCGACTCGGCTATGTCGATCCCGAGGTCCGGCGACAGCGAGCTGCTGAATCCAAGAATTCGGGTCTGTTTGGTGCCATCAACAAGAAGATGGAAGAGCAGATGAAGCGAATTGAGGAGGAGCGCGAACGACAGGCTGCTGAAGCCGGTGGCAATGGACGCTCGGGCGGCAGTGGTGGAAAGTCCAAGAAGAAGAACAAGAAGCAGAAGGGCGAGCGCTCGCGTTCGGACGACCAGGAACAGCCCGTTGTTGCACCACGTCCTGATCTGGTCCCACGGCGCTCACGCCCAGGAAAGAGTGACAGCACAGCTGGAAGCTAATCTGCTCCCAGAACAGAGCGAAGGAGTGCACATCAATGCACAGCGTCGAGATTCAAGCTCGTTCGGTGGAAGAGGCCGTTCGACTTGCCCTGGAGCAACTTGGCCGGCCGGAGGACGAGGTCGACGTTGAGGTGTTGGTTGATGCTGACCCGGCGAACGACGGCGAAGCCCTGGTTCGGGTAACGGCCAAGGGTCATGCGGCACAACCGGTGGCGGCTGGCTATACTGGCCCGGTTCAGGCAGATCGCCCGGATGAAGAGACCGAGCAGATCGCCAAGAATGTGGTTACCGAGCTGCTGGATGCGATGGGCTTCGATTGTCAGGTGATGGCGGTTGATAATCCGTCGGCGATCGATGTGGCGCCGGATGAACCGCCGACGGTTTTCATCGATGTCAACGGTCGGGATCTGGGGATGCTGATCGGGCGTCGTGGTGAGAACCTCGCGCAGTTCCAGTACATGGTGAACCTGCTGGTGAACAAGCAACTGGAGATCTGGACACGCGTCATTGTCGACGTTGAGGGGTATCGAGCCCGGCGTGAAGAATCGCTGATTAGCCTGGCCAGACGCGTCGCACAGCAGGTGGCACGCAATCACAAACCGGTTCCGCTGGAGCCGATGCCAGCCAATGAGCGGCGAGTGGTCCACATGGCACTTCGTAACGATGATTCGGTCGTTACCGAGAGCAGCGGCGAGGCGGGCAACCGTCGAGTTACGATCCAGCCGAACCGCAACTCCTGATACTCCGCTCGCCTGAAGTTCGGGCGAGTATGTTCCACACGATGACCGGATGGATTCATGTGCACGATCACGTGATTATCCGGTTAGCTCACTCGTCTTCCGGGAGTCACTGTGCATCAAGCCCCCGAATTTCTGGCGATCGGCCATATTTCGATCGATCGACGCCCGGATGGCTCGCTCGTCCCTGGTGGGACGGCGCTCTATGCTGCGTTGCTGGCGTCACGGTTTGGCCTTCGTTCGGCAATCCTTACCCGCGGACGGTTCGACCATATCGAGGATGAATCGGTCCGTGAGTCATTGACCCGCTATGCCAGCGAGGTCGACCTCATTGTGCAGGAAGCCGACGAACCAACCCAGTTCACCAACAAGTCGGTAGCTGGGCGTCGGGAACAGACGATCCACTCCTGGGCGGGAGAGATCGATCTCAACGGCGTTCCGCCGATGTGGCGCTCGGCCGGAATCATCCATCTCGGACCGATTGCCCAGGAGATCGATGTTCGCCGGGCGGGTCGCCTGAGTCCTGACTTTTTCGGAATCACCCCGCAGGGTCTGATGCGTGACTGGCGCACCGAGCACGATGGGAAAGTCACGGTTGTCCCACTTCGGCTGGCCTATGAGTTCCTCGGCCGAATAGACGCAATGGTGCTGAGTTCCGAGGAACACAGCCTTGCCCGTGATGAGATCGAGGTGATCGGCTCACGCGGCCTGGTTGCGGTGACTCGTGGCGCGGCAGGTGTGCAATTGACCGATCGGGGTCATCAGACGCAGATCCCGGCCTTCAACGTGCCGGTGGTCGACGATACCGGTTCAGGTGATGTGTTTGCGGCAGCGCTGTTTATCCTGAGAACGCAGGGTATCGGGGTTGCTCAAGCAGCGAGAATCGCCTCGGCGAGTGCCGCGGTCATGATCCAGACCGGTGGTCCAGACGCAGTGCCGACGCGTGAACAGGTCGACGCGTTCCTGGCTGATGAACAGCGAAAAGCCCAGCAGCGCAACGCCTGGTAAGACCCCCCTTCTCCGCATTCTGGACGGAGCTACTCCACATGTATGACGACACGATTACCGCAATTGCGACCCCGGTTGGCGAAGGTGGCATCGGGATCATCCGGCTCAGCGGGCCGGAATCTGCCGATGTTGCCGGTCGACTCTTCCGGCGTGGATCTCGCCTTCGCCCAGTGGACGTCGGGCAACTGGAAAGCCACCATCTGTACTACGGTCACATCGTAAACCCTAAGAGTGACCGGATTGTTGATGAGGTGATGCTCACCCGAATGGCCGGTCCACGCACCTACACCCGGGAAGATGTGGTGGAGATCTCCTGTCATGGGGGCCCAATTCCGTTGCGTGAGGTGCTGAGCCTGACGATCGATGCCGGAGCGCGCGAGGCCGAACCGGGCGAGTTTACGCTCCGGGCTTTTCTCAACGGCCGGCTCGATCTGTCACAGGCCGAAGCAGTGATGTCCGTTGTCTCGGCTCAGACGTCGGAGTCACTCGAGATGGCCGTAAACGAGCTTCGTGGCCGGCTGACCAATCGTCTGACGCCAGCCCGCGAGGCGTTGCTTGAGGGCCTGGCATTTCTGGATGCAGCAGCCGATTTCCCTGAAGACGAGATTCCCCCAACCGATGTCCCCGAGGTGCTGAAACGTGCAGAGGGACATCTCTCTGATGTTCTGGAATCGTCGCAGATGGGGCTGCTCTATCGAGAGGGCGTGCAGATCGCGATCGTCGGACGGCCAAATGTCGGCAAATCGAGCTTGATGAACACGCTGCTGCGCTCGGATCGGGCGATCGTCACCGAGATCGCCGGAACGACCCGGGATGTCATCACCGAGACGATCAATCTTCGAGGGATTCCGGCTACGCTGCTGGATACGGCCGGTATTGCCGAGACCGAAGACGTTGTCGAGTCGATCGGGATCGATCGGTCGCGGAAGGCGCTGGCATCTGCCGGAGTGGCGATCTTCGTGCTGGATGGTTCGCAGCCACTGACCGAGGCTGATCTACAGGTCGGGCAATTGCTGGCCGATCGATTCGGCTCCGCCGAGGATCGGCGCCTGGTGGTGGCGATCAACAAGCGTGATCTGCCGGAGCGGTACGAGCATCGCGAGTTGCTGGATCAGTTCGACGACACGCCGGTGGTTGAGATCTCGACGATGGCTGGTGAGGGAATCAGCGCACTGGAAGAGGCAGTCTATGACTCTCTGGTGGCTCAGGCCGGTGAGGCTCGCGAACCGGCGATGGTCACGCTCCGTCAACAGCAGGCGCTCGCCCGGGCGCTTGAGCACGTGAAGTCAGCACAATTCGCACTGGATGATGGCGTCCCACAGGATCTGGTTGCGGTGGATGTACGCTCGGCGATGCTGGCGGTGGGCGAGATCACGGGCGAACAGGTGAGTGAATCGATCCTCACCGAGATCTTCAGTCGATTCTGCATCGGAAAGTAGGCGTTCGTCTTCGAGAGCCCAGACTGGTCAGTCGTCCTCAGAGATGTCGACCACCACGGCATCGGTCAGCGTCTGGATCGTCGCGGGTGTGATCCTGAGCATTGACTCGATATCCCCGCCACCCGCATAGACCACCGGCTCATTGAACACGGCATCATCGATGTAGACCGTCAATTGCTCCCGATGACCGATCGGCGGGGTGCCGCCTGCCCGGTAACCGGTCACCTCATGGACCAGTTCAGGTGGTGCCAGTTTCGGCTTTCGCAGACCGGTTGCCTGGCTGAGTTTCCGGCGGTCGACTTTGGCCGTTCCGCGGACTACGGCAATGATCGTCTCCTCGTTGCGGTCACTGAAAACCAGCGACTTCACAATCTGTTCCGGGCGAACCCCGAGGGCGTCCGCGGCGGCCGGAACGGTGGGGGTGTCGGCCCCGGGAACGATGATCTCGGCATCGATCCGGTTGCTATCGAGAAACTCCTGCATGCGTTCACGACCGGTGTGGTCTGACAGGTGTGCTGGTTCGGCCACAGTTACGCTTCCTCTATCGGTTCGGATTCAGCTCCCACGCGTGGTTTCGCTTACTCGATCCGCAGGATCTTCGCCTCCATGTTGATGCCAGGCGTCTCAATGGTGACTTCATCGCCGACTTTGCGTCCAAGGAGTGCCTTGCCGAACGGGGATTCGTTGGAAATACGGCCCTGGGCCGGACGAGATTCGACTGCTCCAACGATGGTGTATTTTTCCTCTTCGCCATCCACCTCGATCGTCACGGTGGAGCCGATCCGGACAGTAGAACTGGCGGTTGCGCTGCTACTCTCGTCGATGATTTCGACGCGCTTGAGCATCCGCTCCAGCTCACGAATTCGCCCCTCGATAATGCCCTGATCGTGCTTTGCGGCATCGTAGGCAGCATTCTCTCGCAGGTCACCGTGAGACCGGGCCTCGGCGATAACTTCCACGATGCGAGGACGCTCGTTGTTGACCAGATGCTCGTACTCTTCCTTGAGTTTCGCCAGTCCTTCGCGGGTTACGGGCACCTTTTCATTGCTGGACATACGGCGTCTCCTGTCTTCTGCGTGTTCAATGAGATCGGTTCTGAGTTCAGGCAAACCATCCGGAGCGGTTTCCCGCCCGGCAGGATAATTCAGTGACTATACGGCACGATTCGCGCTCTGGCAATCGTGGTGCAGCTAGCGCACGATCGCTTCGCGAGCGCGCTGACGTCCCTTCTCAGTGAGAAACAGGTGGCTGTTCTGCCGGGTGAGGGAACCGTGACGCTCGGCCCAGCGGACGACATGCTCGGCGAACCGGGAGTCCCAGTTCAGATGGTCTTGCAAGTGATCGATGCGGTTTTCCTGCTGGGCGCTGGGCAGTCCCTCGTGATTGAGCAGATGAATCGCCAGCATGGTTCCGGCAAACTCCCAGCGCTGTCGACGCCGTCGCAATGCGATAGCGATAAGCCCGCGGTAGGGTGCGAAGAGGTAGCCAGCGATGAAGATGACACCGGTCATGGTGGCCATCGATCCGGCGATCGAGGCATCCAGATAGCGCGCCAGCCAGTACCCGAGAATTGCGACCGCCACCCCTATTCCAGCGCTGAGTACCAGCATCAGCCAGAGACGATCGGTGAGCAGGTAGGCCGTGACTGGCGGGCCAACGATCAGCGCCACCACCAGGATCGCGCCGACGGCGTCGAACGCGCCCACCGCGGTCACCGAAACGAGACTCATCAGGCTGTAGTGGATGATTACTGGCGAGAACCCGAGCGCGGCCGCCAGCCCGGCATCGAAGGTGGCGAGTTTCAGTTCCTTGTAGAACAGGGTAACGAAGAGCACGTTGATGA
>SLFF01000038.1 GCA_007124395.1 Thermomicrobiaceae bacterium
ACCTTCCCGGCGAAGTTCGTCTCCCAGTTTTCGAAACGGCGGGCATCGTTGCGGATCTCGTAGCGATCAGCCGACACCCACGTCGCGGCATGCAGGTCGAGCATCACCGGATCGAGCGCCGGGATGACTTCCTTATTGACGTAGAGGAATCCGGTCCCGCGCGGCCCCCGCAGGTACTTGCGACTGGTGGACGCCAGCATGTCGCAACCGATCTCCTGCACGTCCACCGGCACCTGGCCGACCGACTGGCAGGCATCGACCATGTAGAGCACGCCGGCTTCCCGGGCTATCTGGCCAATCTCGGCCACCGGCTGAATCAGCCCGCCGTTGGTCGGGATGTGGCTGAGCGAGATCAATCGCACACTGTCGTCGATCATCGTCTTCAACGCGTCAACCGATATCTGGCCGTGCTGATCGTTGGGCACGACCACGAGCTCCGTGCCGAACTTCTCACAGACGTGCAGGTAGCTGATGACATTACTGGCGTACTCGGAGACCGAGGTCAGAATCTTGTCGCCTGGTTCGAACGGAATCGAGTAGAACGCCATATCGAATGCACGAGTTGCGTTCTCGATGATGGCGATCTCTTCGCGATGTTCGGCATTGATCAGCTTCGCGATGGCATCGTAGGTGTGCTCCAGCTTGTCACCCCACTCTGCCGCTGCCTCATAGCCACCGATCGAGGCTTCGAGATCGAGCATCCCCTTCGTGGCGTCGAGGACAGGCTGCGGCATCAGCCCGGCTCCAGCGTTGTTCAGATGTGTCACATTCGCGCAACCCGGGGTCTCACTGCGTACTTTGTTGATATCGATGTCGCTCATGTTCATCCTCCGTATAGATCGTTATCGGTTTAGGTCTCCGTATTGTCGCATGCGAACGGGATCGATCGAACACGTCGTGCTACTCGAAGGATGAGGTTCAGTCCGCATCAGTTTGCGCAACCATATGATTCTCGTTCGTTCTACCTGTAGAGCAAATTGTTGCCAATGCGAGCAAGGTATCGATGTAGATACGGGTATATGGTGATCAATCGGAGAGGGAAGTCCATTGCGAGTATGGAGATTCGCAGCGCTGGCGCTCGCGGCAGTCGGCGTCTTTGCAGCACTAGCACTGACTGCAGATGATACGCGTGCCGAGAATGGGTCAACCTTCATCGAGTACGGAAACATTCCGGTCACTGACGGTGAATACCTCGTCTGGACGCAGCAATCGTTTGATGACGTCCCGCCCGGAGAGCGTCGCTATAACCTCTTTGTCCAGCACATCAGCACCGGTGAGCGGGTTCAACTGGTCGAGAGCAGTTCATCTGTCAGGGAGCCTGCGGTCGACGGCGGGGTGGTCGTTTGGTCAATGGAGGACGCGGAAGGATTGAACCTGTCCGTGTTCGGCTACGATATGAACTCAGACGAGCAATTCATGATCAGTGGCGCTGAACACTACAACGCCCGTCCGACGGTATCTGGCAACGTGGTTGTCTGGTTTCAGATGGTTCACGAGGGTAATGAAGAATACTCCTACTCGATCCTCGGCCGGAATATACAAACCATGGACGAGCAATTCGTCATTCGAGACGGGGAAAACTCGAGCAGACTGATCCTCGATGGAGACAGACTGCTCTGGTTCGAGCGAGACGAGACGGGCGGTGGCCGTCTCCTGACGATGCCCGTGAGCGGAACCGAGCCAAAGCTCGTACAGGAGGTAAACCTTCCGCCGAACACGCCCTTCTCCTACGGTATGTCTGGGGATCTCGTTGTCTACAAGTGGCTCGGCTCTCCGATCACGGCAGTCAATCTGGAAACAGGAGACGAAGTAGCGATACCGGCCGAGCCGTACGATTCTCGACCCGTTACTGATGGACGCTTCGTGTTCTGGAGCGGCAATGATCCGGATGATTCGATTCGCAGCGTCTTGAGTGGCTACGATCTCAAGTCCGGCAGCCGATTCGATGTCCACGGCACAGGTAGCGAGACGAGCCCATCAGTGGCGATTGGTGGCGAATATGTCACCTGGACGATAGCAGCCGAAGACCCCGGCGTCAGAGAAGTGCATCTGGCACCGATCAGTGAGCTTCTCCCATCTGCTGGACAGCCACAACCAACCGACGACAACCCGAACCGGATCTGGTTCCCGGAGACCGGCCACTCGATCGTCTTCGGCTTCAAGAACTTCTGGAAGAACTCTGGTGGACTGCCCGTCTTCGGATTCCCGCTCACTGGGGAATTCGACGAACTGAATCAGGATACCGGCGAATATCACACCGTTCAGTATTTCGAACGTCAGCGCTACGAATACCATCCCGAACATGCCGGTACACCGTATGAGGTTTTGCTGGGACGTCTCGGACATGAAGACGCGGCACGCCAGGGACTGCTGGATCAAGACGCCTTTCAGCCAGTCGACGAGGACTCTGTGGACGAAGAGCGGTGTCACTATTTTGAGGCCACCGGATTCACAGTCTGTAATGAATTCCTCGACTACTGGCAGTCGCACGGGCTCGACTTCGGGGATGACGGGGTCTCTTACCGGGAATCACTGGCGCTGTTCGGCTACCCGATCAGTCAGGAATATTTCCCGGAGCCCGGCGGTGCCGCAGAACCGGTGACCGTCCAGTATTTCGAACGGGCACGGTTCGAGTTCCACCCGAGCAATCCGGAGGAACACCGGGTATTACTCGGGTTACTCGGAGCCGATCTCCTGGACCAGCGAGACTGGTAAACGAAGGACTTTCCCGGCAGGGTCCAGCACCCGAGATCGCCTCCACTTCCCTCCCTCCTCCCAGTTTTGGGAGAGGGAGGGAAGTTCGACGACCTCAATCAGGACTCCGATTCTCAGACTACACCTGTCCCACCAACGAACGAGCGATATAAGTTGCGGCACTTATGCGGGTGTTTTCGGCTTGGCCGTATGTCCGCATCCGAAAAATTACGTGATTTCACGGATGACCCTACTGGTGTTGACCTGTAGTTTTGGAGACATCGTTGCACACCACATCAACCGCCGCGGTGAAGGGAGCATTCTCAAGTGGCACAGGACGTTCAGTTTGACTGGAATCACATCGGGGCACTCGCAGACCACGACTCTCGGACGTCTTCCCGGCCAGGGTTTGCCACACCTGGGTTTTCCGATAACGCATCGAAGGAGGGTGACCATGGGTGACATCTACAGGACCACGAGCACCGGCCTTTCCGAGGCAACGGTCGAGAAACTGCGGAGGAGCCTGAGCGGGCAAATCCTGCTCCACGGCGATCTCGGCTACGACGAGGCCCGCACCGTCTGGAACGGCATGATCGACAGACGGCCGGCAATGATCGTCCGGTGCACCAACACCAGTGATGTTGTTGCCGGTGTCAATTTCGCTCGCGAGCAGGATCTGCTGGTCGCGGTGCGCGGCGGGGGCCATAGCGCCGCCGGACATGCCGTATGCGACGACGGCCTGATGATCGATCTCTCCCTGATGAACGATGTCCAGGTCGATCCCGAGAAGCGGACTGCTCGGGTCGGCGGAGGTGCGCTCTGGGCTGACGTCGACCGTGCGACCCAGGCTCATGGCCTGGCAACCACCGGCGGGACGTTCTCGGGGACCGGGGTCGGCGGCCTGACGCTAGGCGGCGGTTTCGGTTTCTTAAGTG
>SLFF01000504.1 GCA_007124395.1 Thermomicrobiaceae bacterium
CTACGATGGTCAGGTCACGTTTCCCGAGCGAATCTCGGTAGAGAATGCGCTCTCGGCAGCTGATCACGGAGCCACGGTCTTGACATACACCCGGGTGGACGGTGTGTCTCAAGTGAACAATCGGGTGACCGGGACTACCTTCATCGATCTGCTCGATGAGCAGCAGACCAGCTACACCGTCAATGCACCACTGACGATCAATGTCACCGGCCCGTGGGTCGACCGGCTGGTCAACGACGTGGATGTGGAAACGCCTCAGTACATCGGTGGAACCAAGGGCAGCCACATCATCGTCGAGTCGTTCCCCGGCGCTCCGGAAAGTGCAATCTATGTCGAGAACGAAACTGATGGCCGTCCGTACTTTATCGTTCCCTGGAACGGTCTCTACCTGATCGGTACGACAGATTTTCGCTACAACGGAGATCTGGATCAGGTGATCGCCGATGATGACGAGATCGACTACCTCATCGCCGATACCAATCGGGTCATCCCGGGCGCTGGGCTCACACGCGAGCACGTCCGGTACACCTATTCCGGCATTCGACCACTTCCCTTTGTGGAAGAGGGGGCAGAATCCGGAATTACCCGGAAGCATCTTGTACACGATCATGCCCCGGATATTCACGGGCTGATCTCGATCATCGGCGGCAAACTGACTACCTACCGGAATCTCGCCGAGCAGGCGACCGACCTGGCGTTCCGCAAGCTCGGACGTTCGGTCCCGGCAAGCTCCACGGCAATGGTTCCGTTCCCTGGCGCAAACACCGGCGATATGAAGCGATTTGCCCGTGAGTTTCAGGCATGGTCCGGTCTGGACGAACCGACCACAACCCGCCTGATCTCCATCTACGGCACAATGAGCCGGACCCTTGTTGAGCGATCCAAGAGTAGTGCGGGAATGCTCCAGCCATTGCCCGGCGCCCCAAATACGATTCGTGGTGAGATACCGTATGCCTTCGATCTCGAAGCGGCCCAGACATTGACTGACGCGCTGATGCGACGGACGATGCTTGGCTTCAATGCCGACAACGCCACGGCCGCTCTCGAAGAGGCAGCATCCATCGCTGCTAAACATAATTCATGGGATGAGCAGCGTCGAAACCAGGAGATCGAAGAGTACCAGAACTATCTGAAACGGTTCCGATCACAGGCCATGGAAGCGGCTCATTGAGCAGCATTCCGAGCGTCTTGTTCGTCGATTTCGCCGAATCATGTTTAATCAAGGGGGTGTGGGGACGCCGGTCACGAGCTCGATCGAACCGGCGCAGCTGAATGGAAAGCAATTTGGACACAGCATTATTGTTCATCGTAGCCGGTCTGGCGCTCGGCGCCTACTTGCTCGGCTCGATCCCGTCGGGCCTGATTATCGCCAAACTCGTATCCGGAACTGATGTCCGCGAACACGGGTCCGGTAACACTGGCATGGTGAACGTCTTTCGGGCCGCTGGCCCGCTGGCCGGTGGGCTGACCTTTGTGATGGACGGATTGAAGGGGTTCCTTCCCGTCTTCATCGCCATGCTCATCGATGTTCCGATCTGGGCTGTCTTTCTGGTTGCCGCCGCGACGATCATCGGCCACGACTGGTCGATCATTCTCCGGGGCAAAGGCGGAAAGGGAATCGCCACCTCCGTTGGCGTAATGGCCGCGTTTTCACCGATCATCGCCGTGATCGCGATCGCGCTCTGGATCGGGCTGATCGTTTCGTTCCGATACGCTTCGCTCGCCTCGTTGCTAATGATCGGAAGTTTTCCGGTCATGCTCCTGGTGGCCGGTTTCGAGTTGAGTTACGTTCTCTTCGGCATTGGCCTCTGGTTTGTCGCGATCTTCCAGCATCGAGAGAACCTCCTGCGATTGCGTGATGGTACCGAAGCAAAGCTCAGCCTGGGATCGAACCGCACCAGCGTGCGACCCAGTGAATAGCCAGCAGCAGCATCGAATTCTGGTATTCGGAGCCGGGGCCGTCGGGACCCTTCTCGGTGGGATTCTGGCAGGTGCCGGGCACGAAGTGACATTGCTCGGTCGCGGTCCACGCATCACAGAGATCCAGCAAAACGGGCTTGGCGTCACACTGCATGATCGGCAATTCCGGACGACTCCGCGCGCCGTCTCTTCCATAAATGAGATCGAAGGTCGCTACTCGATCGTCCTGCTCTGCGTTCGGGCGTGGTCGGTTCAGGACTCGCTAAAGTCCATCCCCGATCTGCTCACCCCGGATGGCACTCTGGTGACCATGCAGAACGGGATCGGAAGTGAAGAGGTGGTGAGCCAGCACCTTCCTGACATTCGACATGCCGCCGGGAGCCTGACGCTGAGTGCTGACATCGATGCACCAGACGCAGTTTCCTCGAGTAGCCGATCAGGGGGGATCGCATTCGCTCCGGTGTCGGATCAGGTTGATGTCGGGTTCGTGTCGCGGTGTTTCGATCAGGCCGGAATCCCCACGGAATGTCTCGACGACTATCGCTCGATGAAGTGGTCGAAGCTCCTGCTCAACCAGATGGCAAACGGCATCCCGGCTATCCTCGACTGGACGCCAGGGCAACTCTATCGGCATGGGGCGGCATTTCATGTTGAACTGGCGATGCTGCGGGAGACGATCCGGATCATCGAAGCCGACGGCGCAAACCTCGTGGCCCTGCCGGGCTTTCCGGTGCCGCTGCTGCGCTGGGTATTGCGGCTTCCGGCAGGGATTGTCCGTCGATTGTTGCTGAGACGCATCGAAGGTGGTCGGGGCAGCAAGCTGCCCTCGCTGCTGATCGATCTCCGGGCTGGACGCAACAAGCTTGAAGCAGACTGGCTGTATGGAGCGGTGGCTGCCGCCGCGGAGCGACACAGCATCCCGGCGCCAGTCAATCGACGAGTCAACGCGATCCTCAACGGCATAGCCCGAAATCCGAAACTCCGAGCTTCTTTCAGCAACCACCCCGATCGACTGCTCCGGAACATCGAGCTGGCGATGAAGGAAGCCTGACTCGCCATTGCTCTAGAAACGCACTCGCTCCCCGGGAATGTCATCCCGACCGAAGGGGAGGGATCTTCGAGGTTCCGACGCGGACTCCTTCCGGACAGACACATACGCTACTGACGTCAGGGATCTCTCGACAAGCTCGAGATGACATGGGCGGCGGCTGGGTGGACGTTGGGACGGCCTGGTTTGGGGAACCGTGAGGAACCACATTCAGCATTGCTCGGGATTATCTCGACACCAGCGAGTGTCAGGTTCCATTCTCCCGAAGCCACTGCCGGCTAATGGCCACGACCACTTCCACCGGCTGACCGACGATGTTCGACACAACCACCTGAATATCCGGAAGCAACTTGCTCTCGATTCGCTGCTGGGCGAATCGGTTCGGGACGCCCAGAACCAGGCGATCCTGAGCATCCCGTCCGATCAAGGAGGCGGGCCGGATCCACGTCTCGAAATTCGCCGACGAGACCCGACCACGTAGTTCCTCCTGTGCCGCGGCCCAGACCTGCGCGTTAGTCAGGCCATCGGCAATCGAAAACCGCGGTGTCGGCAGGGGACCAGCCAGGGCTGAATCCGACGCAGCGGTCTCCGAACCTTGTCCCTCCCCATCCGGGGCTATACCAGGGGGCTGATTATCTTGTTGTGATGATCGA
>SLFF01000059.1 GCA_007124395.1 Thermomicrobiaceae bacterium
ACCAGGGGCTAGCTATCTGATTGGGGTCACCGCGGCCTGGTCTCGTTCTCCAGTTCGTATCCGGTACGATGCCTCCAGTGGCATTACGAAGACCTTTCCGTCACCGACCTCGCCGGTGTGTGCCGCGGTGATGATTGCCTGGACCGTCGGATCGACGAACTCTTCTGAGACGGCGATCTCGATCCGGACCTTGTCGGTCAGCTCCATCCGCACGGTCGTCCCACGATAGGTTTCGACCTGCGCTCGTTCACCGCCGTGACCTTTGGCGTCGCTGATTGTCAGGCCATAGACCTCGGCCATGAACAGCTGTTTCAGTACGTCGTTGATCCGTTCAGGGCGAATGATCGCCACGATCAGCTTCATGCGTCACCTCCACCTTGCGGCCGGAGCGATGGTTGACCAGGGGCTGGTACCGAGATAGACGTGCCGGGCAGTTCGTTGGTTGGGACGAGAATGGCTCCATCTCCAGAGGTATAGCCCTGTTCGCCGTGCTGGGTTATGTCCAGTCCAACGTCCTCGCTTCGAGCATCGACACGAAGCTCGGTGAACAGGCCGACCAGCTTCAGAATCCCGAAGGTTCCCACGGCGCAGAAGGCGGCAACCGCCAGGATACCGGTAACTTGCGGCACCATATGGCTGGCATCGCCGAAGAGTAGCCCGTTTACCTCGCCGTTCCATGATTGCTGGGCAAGGACGCCGGTCAGTAAGGCTCCGGTCAGTCCAGCCACGCCGTGGGCGGCAAAGACATCCAGCGAGTCGTCGAGTCGAGTGCGTGCCCGGTACATCAGGATGTAGTAGCTCGGCAGGGCCGCTATAGCTCCAAGTGCGACTGCTCCGATCGGACCGACGAACCCTGCTGCCGGGGTGATGGCCACCAGCCCCACCACGATCGCGGTGGCCAGTCCGACGCCGGTGATCGTGCCATTATGTCGGTAGTCGAGCAGTGACCAGACGACGATCGTCGCCATCGGGGCGAACATGGTATTGGCAAAGGCCAGTACCGCGATCTCGTCGGCCGCCAGTGCGCTTCCCGCGTTGAATCCGAACCAGCCGATCCAGAGAATCGCGGCCCCGAGCATCGTGAACGGGATCTGGTGCGGCAGCATCGCCTGCTTGCCGTAGTCCTTCCGCGCACCGATCACCAGTGCGGCAACGACCGCGGCAACGCCGGCATTGATGTGGACCACGGTGCCGCCGGCGAAATCGAGGGCGCCGAGTGACTCCAGCCATCCCCCACCCCAGACCCAGTGCGCAACCGGGGCGTAGATCACCAGACTCCAGATCACGATGAACGCCAGAAACGCCGGGAACCGCATTCGTTCCACAACCGCTCCGGCAATCAGGGCTGACGTAATGATTGCGAAGGTTCCCTGGAATGCCATGAACTGGAGGTCGGGAATGTTGCCGCCATCCAGCCCGACGCCACGAAGCATCACGTTGGACAGCCCGCCGACGACGGTGTTCTCGCCACCGAAGGCGAGTGAGTACCCGAGAACCACCCAGGCGACTCCGACAAAGCCGAGCGCGGCAAAACACATCATGAGCGTATTGAGCGTGTTCTTGGCTCGAACGAGGCCAGCGTAGAAGAACGCCAGACCAGCGGTCATGAAGAGCACAAGGAGCGTGGCTACGAGCATCCACGCGACATCTGCCTGATTCATGATCTCTCTCCCCTTCGACAGCGTCAGCCAGCGCATCATCGCGCTGGCCACTTCCCGACAAACACCGTTGTCTGTCAGATGTTGTCGGCGGACCGCCCCGGCTCGTGACTCCCGGAGCGGTGCGCCTGTTGAGACTTTAACTGTGCAGGGGGCATGAAGCTACGGAGATATCGCACAGACTCTCTGTGAAGAGTTGTGCAATCGGCACAAGTGGCGAGCGTGACGCCTGTCTGGCTCAGGGGGCGAGGAATGTGAAGGGTTCCCAGGGGAGATTCCGGGCAACCCAGAACACGACCATCGCCACAGGGATAAGCCAGGTCCATGCTTTGATCCCTGCGGGGGCTGGTAGCCGCTTGCCGAAGAACTCGCTGCTCAGGAACGACATGTAGACATAGCCGAGTGCGGGCAATGCCAGAATCAACAGCGGATTGTAGCTGAACGCAGTGCCCAGATCCCCACGTGCCAGGGCATGGAACGCCCGGGCGGCCCCGCATCCGGGGCAGTAGCAGTTGGTGGCCCACAGAAACGGACACGGCGGGATCAGCCGGGTGGTTACCGGGTTTACGACATAGATCATGACGAATCCCGCGATCAGCAGAACGATCGACCCGATCGCCGGGACGAGCTGGTTGAAGCGTGACGGTGGTGGTGGATGCTCTGCGTGCATGCCCGTTGCTCCAGACGCGGTTGCTGGCTAGATGGTGGCTGCTTCTGCCCCGAACGCTCCGGTGCAGAAAATAGCGATCCAGATGAGAAGCGAAACCCCTGCCGCCGCCAGTGACCACATCTTGGCTTTGTTCGATGCCTCTTCAGCGGCGGCGAGATCGCCACCGGCCACGAAGGCGTCGACACGCGATGCGTAGATGATCGCCGGAATACCCAGCGGCGCACAGCAGCAGAGCGTCGCCCCGATCGACACCCAGAGGTAGTTCGGGGGACTTCCACCGGCCTGGGTGCTGCCGCTCGATCCAGAGTCGCTGGCCCACGGATTGGACGATGGCCTGCTCGTAGAGTCGGACGATGAACCCTGAACAATATCCCAGTCAGATGGCTGCGTCGGCTCATCCGCTGGCTGAGTCCAGGGGTCAGATGTCCCCGGTTCAGGCCACGCTTCCTGCTCCGGCTCATCATCGCGCCGATCCGAGGGAGAAGATCGGAAGTGATCTTCCCATCGTTCTTGCTGAGGATCGGACGCTGGGCCCCAATCCTGGCTCTCCTCGGTTGTCTCGCCGTCGTCCGAGGGCAGGATGTGGTTACACCGACGGCATCGGAAGCTATTGGATGCGTTGTACGCTCCGCAATTGGGACAATCCATACCTGCTGACTATTCCTTTACTCGCACTCCCGCAGTTTCGTCGGGATTCTCCGGGCCGTCCTCGCCTGCCTCGTCAGATGATGTGCTTTGATTCGACGCGTTGGCGGCCAGTTGCTGATTAAACTGGCGCTGTCGCTGGGCGTACTCGCGCAAGCGTTCGCGAACCAGCCAGTGGACCGATCCTTCCGGATACTCGCCGTTTTCGTCTGGCTCACCAGCTTCTCGTTCAGTCAGCAATGTTATCCCTTCGTCGATACTGGAAACAGCCCAGACGTGAAACTGTCCCTCGGCGATTGCCGTAGCGACTTCGTCACGCAACATCAGGTTCTTCCGATTGGTTTGCGGGATCATTACCCCCTGATTGCCAGTGAGACCCTGCTGTTTGCAGACATCGAAAAAGCCCTCGATCTTCTCGGTCACGCCACCGACCGCCTGCACCCGGCCGTACTGGTCTACTGACCCGGTGACGGCGATACCCTGCCGGATCGGTATCCCGGAGATGGCCGAGATCAGCGCATAGAGCTCGGTGGATGAGGCGGAATCTCCATCGATGCCGCTGTACGACTGCTCGAAGGTGATCGTGGCGCCGATCGAGAGCGGCGCGTGCTGGGCGTATTTGCCAGACAGGTAACCGCTCAGCGTCATCACCCCTTTGGAGTGAATCTGTCCGGACATCCGGATCTCGCGTTCGATGCTCTGAATACCACGCTGACCGAGACTGACCCGCGCAGTGATTCGGGATGGCTTCCCGAAGCGATGATCTCCCATGCCGAGTACGGCCAGGCCGTTGACCTGCCCCTCTTGCGACCCACGGGTGTCGATCGTGATTGTGCCGTCGTCGTAGAGCTCTTTCAGTCGCTCTTCGCCGAGGTTGGATCGGTACACTTTCCTGGCGATCGCCGTCTCTACATGTTCCCGGCCGACGATCTCTGCCTCGTCCTTGCTGGCCCAGTGACTCGCCTCAGCGACGACGTTGGAGATATCCAGTAGCCGGGTCGAGAGCTTGTTCTGATCGTCCAGCAGCCGCGATCCATACTCGATCAGACGTGCCACGCCGTCGGCCCCGAAGTGCAGCAGCCCGAAGCGATCGACCTCATGGCGGACGAACGCCGCATAGTTGCTCATGTGATCGTCGCTCCACTCCATATCGGGAGCGAAATCCGCCTTCACTTTGAACAGCTCCGGGAAATCCTCATCACGGTAGTAGAGGAGATGATAGAGTATCGGTGTGCCGATCAGGATCACTTTGACATCGAGCGGGATTGCCTGTGGACGAAGCCGGGCGGTCGGCATCGGGCTGAGTTGTTCGCCCAGATTCTCGATCTGAATTTCCTGGCAAACCAGGCTCCGTTTCAGGGCTTCCCAGGCGAACGGGCTGCCCAGGAGATCCAGCGCATGGACCACCAGAAATCCGCCATTTGCCTGATGCATAGCACCGGGACGGATCTGTCGGAAATCGGTCAGCATTGAGCCCATTGCCGCACGGTAATCAACACGCCCGATCAGGTTGTAGTAATTGGGGTTGCGTTCATATATGACGGGCGCGCCCTGGAGCTTGCTGTTGTCGATCAGAACATTGACTTCAAAGCGGGCCAGACGATCTTCGGCTGATTGCTGCGGCATACCCGGGAGCTGCGGCATCTGCTGCCGTTGCTGATCCGGACGAAAGTCAGACAGGTGCTCCGGTATATCTTTCTGGACCGCTGACAGGTAGTTGATGACGTCTTCATGCTCGCTGTAGCGCTCCCGTAGTTCGTCCATCAACGGCCCGACGGCGAACAGGGCAACTTCCCGCTCCAGTTCCCGCATGCGCTCGGTTGCCGTCTTCTCCAGCTGCCGGATCTCTCGCACCGTCGACGATATCTGCCGCTGAACTTCCTGATTGGCTTGCTCGAACTGCTTGCGCTCATCCTCGGGCAGTTGCTGGAACTGCTCAGGTGGCAGGGGCTCACCGTCCTTGATCGGAACTGTCGCGATTCCTGCCTGGGTCATCTGCAACGCAAAGCCGCGCTCGGTTGCGAAGGTGTGAAGCTCCCGGTTGAGCTGTTCCCGGCGCTGCTGGATCTCTGCCAGCGCATTCTGCTGGCGTTGCTCGTAGTCCTCACTGTCGAACGCGCGAGGGATGTCCTGGCGGGCTGACTGGACGAACTCTTCCATGTCTCGAGACAGATCTGATCCCATCCCGGCGGGCAGCGAGATCGCCCGGGGGCGATCCGGCTGTTCGAAGTTATGGACATAGATCCAGTCGGGTGGGCGCTCCTGTTCCGGGGCAAATGACTCCAGAAAGCTCTGGATCGTCGATTCACGTCCCGAGCCAGGATTCCCAGCTACGAAGAGGTTGTAGCCAGGAACGTTGATATCTATACCGAACTCGATCGCATCGACGGCTCGCGGCTGACCGATCGTTCCCGAGAGCGGCGCAAGATCGGCAGTCGTCCTGAACGGCAGATCTTCGGGGTTAACCCGGCGACGAACCTCGTCGGCCGAGAGTTGCAGGTGATCCAGATTGATAGTCATAGGTGCTCGTCACGCTCACTTTCGTCCGATACGGCTTTAGCCAGGTTGATCGATGTATGTTGATCACAGAATCAACTACTTGCCAGATGCTCCGGTTCGACGTTCCCAGCCTTCATCGAAGAGTGGCAGGAAGTTCTTCTCGTTGTACGGGTAACGGGCGGCGACATCCATGTTGAGATCGAGTCCCAGCCCCGGGCGATCCGGAATCTGCATATAGCCATCGACCACCTTGACAGGGTGATCAACCAGTTCGGCTTCCCAGTCCACGTTGAACTCATCGAACAGTTCGGCAACATATGTATTCGGGCTGGAGGCATTGATGTGGGTGGTGATCGCCGTGGCGACCGGCCCCTGGGCCTGATGCGGTGCGCTCTGCGCGTAGAAGGCGTCAGCCATGCCGACGACCTTGCGGCAGTTCCAGAGTCCACCGAGATTCAGCGGTTCCGGCTGCACGATGTGGACGGCATTGTGTGAGAAGAGCTCCGCAAACTGGTGGGTTGACGAGAAGCTCTCGCCCGTGGCGATCGGGACCGGTGAGTTCCGGGCGACTTCGACCACGGCATCGATGTTCATATGGTGGGTCGGTTCCTCGAACCAGCCCGGCTTGAACGGGGCGATCCGCTCGGCGATCTGCAACGCTTCGCTCACCGTAAAGCGGCAGTGTCCCTCGATGAAGAGATCGACGTTCGGACCAACGGCATCTCGCACCGCTTCGATGATCGCGATCGAGAGATCCCGGTCTTTCGGATCCATGATCCGGTGTGACGAGCCGAACGGATCGAACTTCATCGCGGTGTAGCCGCGGGCCACCACGTCTTTCGCCTGCGCTGCCACGGTTTCCGGGTCTCGATCTCCCTTGTACCAGCCGTTGGCGTAGACGCGGAGCGATTCGTGATACCGGCCACCGATCAGGTTGTAGACCGGCTGGTTTACGGCCTTGCCGATGATGTCCCAACAGGCCGTCTCGATCGCGCAGACGGCGGCACCGTGGATCTGGCCACCTTCCGAGTAGACATCCCGGGTCATCCGCTGGACCAGCGTTTCGATCTGGAACGGATCCATCCCGATGTACCGTTGCTTCAACTCGTGGACTGCTGCCTCAACGGTTTTGGCGAAGGCGTTGAGTGTTCCTTCGCCAATTCCATGAATCCCTTCATCGGTTTCCAGCCGGACGAACATCCAGTTCTTCCACGGGTTGCCCACGATAATCGTCTGAACATCGGTAATGCGCATTGGAAGCCCTTTCGATGGTGTTTCAAGAGTAGCGATTCGTTTCCGTATCATCGCCGTTCTTGAACCACAGGGCAACCTGTGGGATTGCGGGAACAGGGTGTGTTTTCGCGCCTTACGGCGCTGGTGGATCCGGGAAGCCGATTCGTATCTTCCCTGCAGACCCACTGACTGTTACCGGATCAGGTGGATCGCCGGGCTTGTATGCTGCGGTGAAGAGATGCCCATCAAGCGTGCCGACAGTTGAATCGACTTCATTGTGATCGGCTGGGAGCAAATGTGCATAGCGGATTGGCTCGCCCACGCCGTCATGAACGCTGAGCCCTGCTCCGGTTTCTGCGGCGCGTTCCGCATCTTGACACGTCATGGCCGGTGGTGATTCGTGTGGGTCGAGGACCAGACAGAGATGTCCTTCTTCAGTGGTGAAGATAAAGTGATCTGCGTCACCGTCGTCACCGACGAACCGGACGGTATCGAGTTCAGCAGTGCCGTGGAAACTGCTGGCGACACGGGAAGCGTGTTCTGATAGCCGATCTGTTGTGGACGGTGGCTCACCCAGGGCTGGATATGCCCCGGACAAGTCAATGTCTGGTGATCCGGAATCGAACGGGACTCCCGCCGCCGAGATACCGGCGACTGTCAGGACTCCGATCAGTGCTGCAACAATGCTCAACGTAGCTCTATTGTTCATTGGTCCTCCAGAAAGTGGCAACAGTGCGTGTATTGAACCTCGTCAGGGCGTATGTGTTATTGCAGTGGTGCTTGAGGGAATCACATGATCGTGGAATACCTGGCCCCAGTAGAGTCCATAGTTGACGCCACAGGAGACGTTCGCAGCACCGCTGCATCCGCGAACGTATGCTCCACTCGGTGCAAAGACCTGGGCATCGACGAACGCCGGTGAGTTGATGTGGCCGTCAAGTTGATGAAACCTATGTTCGGACGTGCGAAACGGTACTTGGGCAGCGATGTAGTTGCAGATCGCCAATTCGCCCTGTACTGTAGCTTCTTCAACTTCGCTTGACTCTGCAACTGGTGCTGTGAAGGTGGCAGCCAAAACTGTCACTGCAGATAGCACTCGAACGATTTTCTTCAGAATCAATGGAACGCCCTTCTCCAATAGGTCATCAGCGCCTGAACGAGGAGATTTGGATTCCTGTACACCTGTACCTGTTTTCAGTATCTCTTGATTCGGCACACCAGTAGCGTATTCCCGGACATCATCGAACGTTGTGTTAACACCATTGTGACCTAGCGTATCTCGAGATCATCTATTAGTCAATTTTCCACTAAATAGAGACGCAGGTGTTTCGTGTCCCTATGCCGGAGGATGTGAATCCGGGCAGCTCCGAATTCCAACATGTCCGTAACCCTGCTACACTGTGCCCATCGCAAAAATCGGGGCAATTGATGGCCCGTTCCGGCCTGAAAGGCAGATCACAAGTGAAGATCACTGACCTCAAGTGCGCGATTATCGGGAATCATCCGGTAATCCGTATTCTGACCGACGAGGGTATCGAGGGCTGGGGACAGGCGGAATCGCCCAAGCCATACCTCAAACCGTTCGTGATGCATTTCCGGGACCAGTTGATCGGTGCCGATCCGACGCTGGTTGAACAGACGATGCTGCGAATCCGGCAGCGTGGCGGCTTCAAGCCGTATGGCAGTGCTGTCAGCTCGATCGAGATGGCGCTCTGGGATATCGCCGGCAAAGCCTCTGGTTTGCCGGTCCACAAACTGCTCGGTGGCAAAGTCCGGGACAAGATCACCGTCTATAACGGCGGCGTCCGGTTCGATATACCGGAACACACCCCCGAAGCCTACGCCGAGAACATGAAGAAGATGAAGGCCGCACCGGAGGGCTTCAAGCTGATCAAACAGTGGGTCGGCTTCCACGGGGATTACAAGTACAACGTGGACGGCATGTTCTTCGGACAGCCGCAGGAGCCGCTCAGTCACGGCATCATGAGCCGTGGAATGATGACCGAGCGAGGCTTCAACCAGATTGTCGAGTGCATCATCGCCATGAAGGAAGTTCTCGACGATGAGGTTGCCCTGGCGATCGACTGCGGTCCCGGCTGGACTGTTCCGGACGCGATCCGGCTGGCCCGTGCCGTGGAGGACCTGCACATCGCCTGGCTGGAGGACCTGATCACCGGGGATTACGTTCCCTATGTGCTGGCCGATGTCTACCGGGACATCACCATGAGCACCAGCACGCCGATCCACACCGGCGAGCAGATCTATCTCCGGCAGAACTTCCGGGAACTGATCGAAACGCAGGCGGTCAACATTGTCGGGCCGGACCCGCTCGATGTCGGTGGTCTTGCCGAACTGAAGTGGATCGCCGAGTACGCCGATCTGCACGGCATCCTGATGGCGCCGCACGGGATGGTCAACGGCTTGCTCGGTCTGGCCGCGCTGGTGCAGGTCTCGGCCACCCTGCCGATGAACTACATCGCGCACGAGTACCCGATTGGCGAGTACGACTGGTGGTACGACATCGTGGATGGCCTGCCGGATCCGATCGTCGTCGACGGTCAGATCGAGGTGTGGGATCGACCCGGCCTTGGTGTCAACATGATTGCCGAGGAAGCGAAGAAGTATCTGCGAGACGAGGACAAAGACTTTTTTGACTGGTAGATAGACAGCCCTCACCCCTGACCCCTCTCCCAATTCTGGGAGAGGGGAAAGATATGCGGATTGGAATGAATCATGAAACGACTACTGCTCGCCTCAACCCTTCTGCTTGCAGCTTGCGGCGACGGGCAGGCCGGGCAGGAATCGGACGAAGAGTACGTTACAGTCGAAATGATGTGTGAGATCGTGGCACATGTTCATGCAGATGTTCGCGATGTTGGCGGCACGGCTGAGCAGGCATGGCGAGCGACAGATGGTCGCGAGGATTTCATGCCACTGCCGTGGGGGGTAGCGGGCAGACCTGCCCCGTTGCCAGAGCGTTACGAGTTAATTGATGACTTGTGTGGCGAGAAGTGGGCTGAAGTTGACCAAGAACTGCGTTGGCCGTAGACATGACAATCGAACGTAAGAATCGCAGCAAGTTGTTTGGTGTACAGACAATAAGAAAGGCATGATCAATGAAGATCACCGACATGAAATGCGCGATTATAGGGAACAACCCGGTGGTCCGCATCATTACCGATGAGGGTATCGATGGGTACGGTCAGGGCGAGGCCTCAAAGCCGTATCTCAAGCCGTTCGTGATGTATTTCCGGGATCAGATTATCGGGGCCGATCCCACCGATGTCGAGCGCGTGATGCTCCGGATTCGGCAGCGTGGGGCCTTCAAACCGTATGGCACCGCGGTGAGCATGATCGAGATGGCGCTCTGGGATATCGCCGGGAAGGCCGCGGGCGTGCCCGTCTACAAGCTGCTTGGCGGCAAGGTTCGCGACAAGGTTGCCACCTACAACGGGAACGTTCGCACCCCGATTACCGAGAACACCCCGGAGGCCTATGCCGAGAGTATGCGACAGATGAAAGCGCTGCCGCACGGCTTCAAACTGGTGAAGCAGGGCGTCGGCTTCCACAGTCAGATGAAGTACGAGGACGGCTTCTACTTCGGAACCCCGCACGATCGTCTCTCTCACGGTCTGCTCGATCGAGGGATGCTGACCGAGAAGGGCCTCAATCACGTTGTCGACTGTGTTGAAGCGATGAAGGAAGTCCTTGGCGATGAAGTCATGCTGGCGCTCGATTGCGGCCCTGGCTGGATGCCAACCGATGCCATCCGCCTGGCCAAACGGCTGGAGCACCTGCACATCGCCTGGCTCGAAGATCTGATCACCGGCGACTACGTGCCCTACGTGCTGGCAGATGTCTATCGAGACGTAACCATGAGCACCAGTATCCCGATTCACACCGGCGAGCAGATCTATCTGCGGCAGAACTTCCGGGAACTGATCGAGACGCAGGCAGTCAACATCGTGGGACCGGATCCGGCCGATGTTGGCGGTATCGCCGAACTCAAGTGGATTGCCGAGTACGCCGACTTGCACGGCATTCTCATGGCACCGCACGGAACGCTGGATGGCCTGCTCGGCCTGGCCGCGCTGGTCCAGGTTTCCGCCACCATGCCGATGAACTACATCGCCTTCGAGTATCCGAACGGCCAGCCGGACTGGTGGTACGACATCGTCGAAGGGCTGCCAGCGCCGGACAAGATCGTCCAGAACGGTGAGATCGAGGTCTGGGATCGGCCAGGTATGGGTGTCGATCTGATTCCGGAAGAAGCGAAGAAGTACCTGAAGGAAGAAGATCAGGACTTCTTTTCGTAGCAAGCGACGGTAGCGGCCCTCACCCCCGGCCCCTCTCAGATCCTTCGGCAGGCTCTGGACAAGTCCTGGGAGAGGGGAGATGTTTGAGTCTGTTTTCTGGTGCCGGAATGTCCAGAAAAATTCGGAGTTTCCTGACTGCTCACCCCCTCTCCTGAACTCGGGAGAGGGGACGGGGGGTGAGGGCCATATCACGACAATGGACCTGAACAGAATCGAGCCCGCATGAAAATCACCGATCTCAAGTGCGCGATCATCGGCACCAGCCCGGTCGTTCGCATCGTGACCGATGAAGGCATCGATGGCTACGGGCAAGGCGGTTACACCAAGCCGTTTCTGAAGCCGTTCGTGGAGTATTTCCGGGATCAACTGATCGGCGCGGATCCGACCGATGTCGAGCGCACGATGCTGCGGATTCGCCAGCGCGGCAGCTTTAAACCGTACGGAACCGCGCTCAGCATCATCGAGAACGCGCTCTGGGATATCGCCGGGAAGGCAGCCGGCGTGCCGGTCTACAAGCTGCTGGGCGGGAAAGTCCGGGACCGGGTGGCGACCTATAACGGGAACCTGCGCTCACCGATCGCGGAGAACTCCCCAGAGGCCTACGCCGACGCAATGCGGACGATGAAGGCGCTGCCGCACAACTTCAGACTGGTGAAACAGGGCGTCGCCTTCCACAGTCAGATGAAGTACGAGCCGGGCTTCTACTTCGGGACGCCGCAACCAAAGGTCTCCCACGGAATCCTCGATCGCGGCCTGCTTACCCATCAGGGGATGAGCCATGTGGTCGAATGCGTGACCGCCATGAAAGAGGTCCTCGGTGATGACGTCATGCTGGCGCTCGACTGTGGTCCCGGCATGATGCCAACGGATGTGGTCCGGCTGTCCGAAGAGCTGGAACATCTCAACATCACCTGGCTGGAAGATACCGTCACCGGTGATTACACGCCGTATGTGCTGGCTGATGTCCTGCGCGATGTCACGCGGAAGTCGAGAATCCCGATTCACACCGGCGAGCAGATCTATCTGCGACAGCACTTTCGCGAGCTGATCGAAACCCGGGCTGTCGACATCATCGGACCAGACCCGGCCGATGTCGGCGGAATGGCCGAGATGAAGTGGATTGCCGAGTACGCCGATCTGCACGGCATCCTGATCGCTCCACATGGCACCGGCAATGGCTTGCTCGGTCTGGCCTGCCAGGTTCAGGTCGGAGCAACCATGCCCGCAAACTTCATCGCCTTCGAGTACCCCACCGGGAACCCGGACTGGTGGTACGACATCGTGGATGGTCTGCCTGATCCAATCGTCGTCGATGGCGAGGTCGAGGTGATGGAGCGCCCCGGTATGGGCATCGAGCTGATTCCCGAAGCGGCGAAGAAGTACCTCAGAGAAGAAGATCAGGGGTTCTTCGATTGACCTGACCAGGTTTCGGTTCCACCGCGTCCTGATCCGATTGCACCGTATCATTGCCAGAACGTCGCGTGAGATCGGAAACGAGTCAGGAGAGGATACGTGGTGATCAACGGCGCGAAGCTACAGCTTCAGGACCTGTCGATCGTCTACGATGGTCAGATTACGGCCGTTGATTCGGTGAGCCTGGATGTCGAGCCCGGTGAGTTCCTGACGCTTCTGGGACCAAGCGGTTCGGGAAAGACATCGATCCTGATGACGGTTGCCGGGTTCGTGCCGGCAGCCTCCGGGCGGGTTCTGGTCGATGGAGATGATCTGCTCGGCCGTCCACCCAACGAGCGCAATCTTGGCATGGTGTTTCAGGATTACGCCCTGTTTCCGCATATGTCCGTGGCGGAGAACATCGGGTTTCCGTTGAAGATGCGAAACTGGAGCAAGGCAGACATCCAGCAAGCCGTCGACGATGCGCTGGAGATGGTGCGCCTGACCGGCTATGGACACCGCCGACCGACCCAGCTCTCCGGTGGTGAACAGCAGCGGGTGGCGCTGGCACGTTCGACGGTTTTCGATCCACCGGTGCTGTTGATGGATGAACCACTGGGAGCACTCGACCGCCAGTTGCGAGAGCACCTTCAGACCGAGCTCAAGCGGGTGCAGGCGAGAACCGGTATCA
>SLFF01000375.1 GCA_007124395.1 Thermomicrobiaceae bacterium
ATCCGGTCAGCAGTCGAAGTTCCCAGATACTTTCCCTGAGTCCGAAGAGCTGCGTAAAGCCGTCGATTGCCATCGGTGCAGCCATGAAGAGCAGTCCGCGGAAGCTGAGGGGTGGCAATCGGTCCCGAACGATGGCGTAGCCGATACCAGCGATGAAGGTTGCCCCGTAGATCGCGCTCATTCGATGACAAAGCGCCATCTGTTCGCCGAAGAGGGTAAAGCTGCGTTCTGGCATCTGATGACACATCAATCCGAAGGACATGTGCAGCCAGTTCGCCAGCGAGCTGTATCCCTGAGATGCCAGAAGTGGGATGATGATCGGCATGGTGGCGAAGAAGAACGCGGTCACGTTGAAGACCAGGAGCCAGTGACGGGCGAACGTGTAAATCTTGCGATCGATGCGGAGAATCAACGGTTCATGTTTTACGTGGTTTCCAGCTGCTGATTCGGCCACTGAGTTGCCACCTGACTACCTGAAGTCGTCGGAAACGCTGAACAGCCCAACTATACCGAACGGACCTCGATATCAGCACGGGTTCGCATCAACCGAGAGTTAGTGGTAGACTGCCCGCCGTTGGCAACCGCAACGGGATTCCTCCCGCTGTACGCATCTCACTGTGTACGTTGACATACGCTGCCTCGCCACCTATACTTCATGTTTGCTGATTGGTGGTCGCGCGGGGATGCGGAACTATCTTAGGATCACATTGGAAAATCGATTCGGTCCCATGCGTCGGGAGGGGTACGTTATGCCCACCGACGTTTTCGTGTCCTCTGCGATTACCGTCGACATTTGAGGTTCATACGCACACGTCAACCTGCAAGCGAAGAATTCGCCTGCCCGGGGTTGACGTATTTCGATTTGTTGTCCTGCCGTTC
This sequence comes from Thermomicrobiaceae bacterium, assembly GCA_007124395.1. GTDB lineage: Bacteria > Chloroflexota > Chloroflexia > Thermomicrobiales > Thermomicrobiaceae > SLMJ01. The sequence goes on from SLFF01000375.1 coordinate 880, forward strand.
CACACATATTGAGGAGCAGTGAATGGCCATAACTGTCCGTGACCAGGGAGTCGCCGGAGCCAGTCAGGACCAGGTCCTCTCCAATCTGGGGATAGGCCGCCGATCCTACGCCAGCATTCCGACCGTTCTGGAAATGCCGAACCTGGTTCAGCTTCAGACCGACTCGTTTGACTGGTTCAAGTCGGATGGCCTGCGAGAACTCCTTCAGGAGATCTCTCCGATTGAAGACTATAACAACAAGATGCAGCTCGAGTTTCTCGAGCACTGGTTCGACGAGCCTCGCATCTCCGAGGATCTGTGCCGCGAACGAGACATGACCTACGCCGCTCCGCTGAGGATCAAGGTACGGCTGACGGTTCGAGAGACCGGTGAGATCAAGGAAAGCGACGTTTTCCTGGGTGACTTCCCGATCATGACACCAAAAGGCACCTTCCTTATCAACGGTGCCGAGCGTGTGGTGGTTTCGCAGCTGGTTCGTTCACCAGGTGCCTACTTCGATTTGAGCGAGGACAACACAACCGGGCGTCGACTGTGCGGGGCTAAACTGATCCCGAGCCGTGGAGCCTGGCTAGAGTTCGAGACGTCCAATCGGAACGTCCTGTCCGTCAAGGTTGATCGCAAGCGCAAGCTTCCAGCTACCGTTCTTCTGCGCGCGCTCAATCTCGGGGACAACGACGACATCCGGGCGCTGTTCGATGACATCTCCGATGAGGATATGAAATTCATCGAGAACACGCTGGAGCGCGATACAACGGAAACACCCGAAGAGGCGCAGATCGAACTGTATCGCCGCCTTCGACCTGGAGATCCGCCGACCAAGGAGAACGCGTCCTCACTTCTGCACAACTTGTTCTTCGATCGTCGACGCTACGATCTCGCCAAGGTTGGTCGTTATCGACTCAACAAGCGACTCGAACTCGATATCGGACTGGATACACGCGTCCTGACCAATGAGGACCTGATCGAGATCATCCGACGGATGGTCATGATCAACCTCGGCAAGGACACGCCGGACGACATCGATCACCTCGGCAATCGCCGTATCCGCGCCGTTGGTGAACTGATTCAGATGAACGTCCGCACCGGACTGCAGCGTCTGGAACGCGGTATCCGTGAGCGCATGACGATTCAGGATATCGACACCGTGACGCCGAACGGACTGATCAGCACCACCCGGCCAGTGATGGCCTCGGTTCGTGAGTTCTTCGGTGGCAGTCAGTTGTCACAGTTCATGGATCAGACGAACCCGCTGGCGGAACTGACGCATAAGCGACGACTGTCGGCTCTCGGCCCCGGTGGTCTGAGTCGTGATCGCGCTGGTTTCGATGTTCGGGACGTTCACTACTCTCACTATGGGCGTATCTGCCCGATTGAGACGCCGGAAGGCCCGAACATCGGCCTGATCGGCTCGCTGGCCAGCTACGGACGTATCAACCAGTACGGATTCATTGAGACTCCGTATCGGCGAGTTCTGAACACTATAGATATGAAGTCGGACGCCGATCGGCTGGTGGGCCGCACTATTCTCCACGATGTCAAGCATCCAAAGTCTGGCGAAGTGCTGACGGAAAAGGGAACCGTGGTCGACGAGGCGCTGAAGAACCAGCTCGTCGAGGCTGGGGCGTCGATCGTTCGCATCGTGCCATTCGTCACCGATGATATCGAATATCTGTCGGCTGACCGCGAGGATGACTTCATCGTCGCGCAGGCCAACACCAAACTTACCGATGACATGGGCTTCGTCCATGATCGCGTGTCGTCTCGCCAGGGAAGCCACTTCTCGATTGAGCCGGCCGAGCGAATCGACTACATGGACGTTTCGCCGAAGCAGGTCGTTTCGGTCGCCGCGTCGTTGATTCCGTTCCTGGAGCACGACGACGCCAACCGGGCATTGATGGGTGCCAACATGCAGCGCCAGGCGGTGCCGTTGGTTCGCCCGCAGGCTCCGGTTGTCGGTACCGGTGTGGAATTCCAGACTGCTCGCGATTCCGGTCAGGTACTTGTGGCACGGGCACCGGGAACGGTGAAGTCGGTCACATCGCAGCGTATCGTGATCGAGCGTTCGACTAACGGTGAGGAAGACGTTTACAACCTTGCCAAGTTCATTCGCTCGAACCAGGACACCTGCATCAACCAGCGACCGGCCATCCGGGTTGGGCAAGAGGTCAGCACCGGAGACGTGATCGCTGATAGCTCCAGCACCGAAAACGGTGAACTGGCGCTGGGACAGAACATCCTCGTGGCGTTCATGTCCTGGGAAGGTGGCAACTTCGAAGACGCCATCCTCATCAGTGAGCGCCTGGTCAAGGATGATGTGTTCACGTCAATCCACATTGAAAAGTATGAAACCGAAGCCCGGGATACCAAGCTTGGGCCGGAAGAGATTACCCGAGACATCCCGAACGTGGGCGAGGACAGCCTTTCCAACCTCGACGAAGACGGCATCGTCCGCATCGGCGCTGAGGTTCGTCCGAACGACATTCTCGTCGGTAAGGTGACCCCGCGTGGTGAAACTGAGCTCTCAGCTGAGGAACGCCTGCTCCGGGCGATCTTTGGTGAGAAGGCTCGCGAAGTGAAAGACACCAGCCTTCGAGTGCCGCACGGTGTTCACGGCAAGGTGATCGATGTCAAGCAGTTCCGACGGGACGACGGCATCGAACACGAGCTGCCGGCCGGCGTCAACGAACTCGTTCGAGTGAGCATCGCTCAGAAGCGGAAGATCTCCGAGGGCGACA
>SLFF01000266.1 GCA_007124395.1 Thermomicrobiaceae bacterium
GAGTCCGCAACATCGATGGCTACAACCTGAAGCGGGAAGACGATCCATCGCTGGAGAAGATGCCGTATCTGGTGGTGATCATCGACGAGCTCGCCGACCTGATGATGACCGCTCCGGATGAAGTCGAAACGCTGCTCGTTCGCCTGGCGCAGATGGCCCGGGCTACGGGTATTCACCTGCTCATTGCTACCCAGCGACCGTCGGTCGATGTGATCACCGGATTGATCAAGGCCAACGTCCCGGCGCGAATTGCCTTCGCGGTGACGTCACAGACCGATAGCCGCGTTATTCTGGACCTGCCTGGAGCAGAACGACTGCTCGGTAAGGGTGACATGCTGTATCTGCCGCCAGACGCGGCGAAGCCGAACCGTATGCAGGGTGCCTTCATCGACGACAAAGACCTCCAGTACCTGGTGCAGCACTGGAAGGATCTCTACCCGGACTATCAGTATGATCCGGCGTGGGTTGAGCTTCCGGCGTCGGATGACGCCAGTTCCGGGTCTGACGACGATTTGCTGGAGAAAGCTGAGGCGATCGTCAAGCAGCAGGGAACAGCGTCTGCGTCCATGCTTCAGCGCCGGTTGAGAATTGGCTACAACCGGGCGTCAAGATTGATAGAGCAACTGGAAGATAGTGGGATCGTCGGCCCCTCGGACGGTCCGCGAGGCCGACAGGTATACGCTGCTGACGACGGTGATCTCGACGACTAGATCAAACGCCCGCCTATTGATCTGCGTGGACTTCAACGTTTTCGGTCGTCGTACTCGTTTCACGCGCAGCCGAGAAGCATGGTCCGCAATAGACCGGGCGTCCCTGGCGCGGCACGAATGGAACCGTCGTGTGGGCGCCGCAATCAGCACAGATCACCTGATGCTGGACCGGAGGCTTGACCCCCATCTCTACTTTCCGGGCTGCCCGGCAATCTGGGCATCGTACAGGGATATTCTGAAGTCCCTTTTCCCGGAAGAATGCTTGCTCGCCCGCCGTCCAGATGAAATCACCTGAACAATCCCGGCATTTCAGTGTCCGATCGTTGTAGCTGGACCTGTCAACCATATAGTCCCGCCCCCTTCCGCAGGTATGCATACCCCGGTTCGTGTGTCACCGACGCCGACCATCTCCCCGGACTGCATTGATCGATGACCCGATGCAGTTCGGTCCTGCCGTTCGTCGTTCTCCTGGTAGCCTGAAGATTTCGGTTACCGTACCACAGTGCATTTATCCTTGCAAACAGGTTATACGGATAAATTGCCCTGTACGGAAATCATTGTTATCACTCGATACTGGATGTCATGTTGCCCGCTGCGACTGGGCGAGAAACGACTGGCGTCAAGAACCGGTCAGGACACAGCTTTTGCGTTCGTCGGAGCCGCCGAGACTCCCACGGAGCAACATAGATTTGACACCTGCCCGGCTGGGGTGTTTCAGAAGAGGATGAGGGCAAACGCTTTGCTATACTTTCAGTGTGGTTGGCAGTATACATGATCCGGGGGCGGAATGAAGACTTCGATTACCGCAGAGCCTGTCAACCGTTTGATCAACGAATTTTCGCGTTTGCCGGGGATCGGACCGAAGTCTGCAGCACGGCTGGCGTATTTCATCCTTCGGGGCGGTGAGCATGAAGCCCGCTCGCTGGCAGAGGCGATTGTCGATGTGAAAGAGCGGATTGGCTTGTGCTCCGAGTGTTTCAATCTGTCGGAGCGAGATCCATGTCCGATCTGTTCCGATCCCGAACGGGATCGATCACTGATTTGTGTGGTTGAAGAGCCGCTCGATGTCATCGCACTCGATCGAACCAACGAGTACAGCGGCCTTTATCACGTGCTCCATGGAGCAATCTCACCAGTCGATGGTGTCGGACCGGATCAGATTCGGGTGCACGAACTGGTCGAGCGCGTTCGGAGTGCGGAGAAAATCGAAGAAGTGATCCTGGCAACGAACCCGAACATCGAAGGGGATGCCACCGCTATGTACATTGCCCGGCAACTGGCTCAGTTCGGAGTGAAGGTTACCCGCCCTGCTAGCGGCCTTCCTGTCGGTGGTGATCTCGAATATGCCGATGAGGTGACGCTGGGTCGGGCGCTCTCTGGTCGGCGCGCACTCTAGTATTCCCGGGCTCGACAGAGAGTCGAGCGAGCAGCTTCGAAACGTGCGAATGCAATTCAGGAGACATCTTGACTGATTCCGGAATGCACGTTCGACCGCTCAGAATACGAGACTTTCTTCGGATGTCATCCTTGCGAACCGATGCAGTGATGCCTGCACACGAACGTGGGCTGTTTGCTCGGGGGGTGCCTGATGCGGTTCTCTCGGCCCTGCCGATTACCCGACGCGAGCGTCGCTCGCTGGTGGCGTACGACGATCGAGCCGTAGCCGGGTCGATTGACCTGGTTGATGACCCGGTGAACCACCGCTGGGTGGTCTCTCGCGTTCGAACGAGCAAACATATCCCTGATGCGGATGATGGCTCGTATGGGTTGCGCTCCCGGGTCTGGCAGGAATTGGTCGCAGAGGCGATACGGTCGGCGGGCGCGGCCGGTGCCAAGCGGCTTCACGCGGTACTGGATGACGATTCTCCGCTTATCGAGACATTGCAGGAGACCGGATTTACGGCATACGCTCACGATCGCGTGATGGCGATTCCATTGCCGATACATACCGACCCCACCGGCGTGACTCGCCGGCAGGAGTCGAGCGATGTGTGGGCGGTCCATCACCTTTATCACCAGGTTACCCCTCGTCCAGTTCAGTATGCGGAGGCATTCACGAGCAATTACTGGGGCCGCATCATGCCAGGTCATGCCAGGATGCGAGCCTACGTCATTGAGGATGGCCTGGAAGTCGTGGCCCACTGCCGAGTAGTGCTTACCAGGCAGGGACCGGCACTCTATCCAATGGTGCATCCGGGATCGCGGGAGTTGATCGTGCCGCTCATCGCTGATGTGGTGGCTGATCTTGAGCCAGCGCCTGAAAAGCCTCTGTATCTGGTAATCCCTGACTATCTGCAGGAATACGCGACCGCACTGGAGGAATTCGATGTCCGTGAAACCGGATGTCATACAAGGCTCGTGAAATACACAGTGGTGGCCCGCCGAATGCAGATGAGATCACTAGAAGAGATCGGGAGCGAAGTTGTCGAGCACGCTCCCGCCGGAACTGCGACACTGACTTATGCTCCGGCACGAGAATCGAAACGGGATACACACTAAACGTGACAGAACACATGATTGACGAGCAACCAGACAGGAGCAACGTGCACGCAGAGCAACTCACCGAACCAGTTGTTGAGCATGAAGTAACTGACAACCTCGAAGACCTCCTTGCTGTGCTTCCGCCAAAGCTTGTTCCGGCGCTGCTGGAACTGAACGGCGAAGACGGTCGAGGAAATCTGATCGAGATCGTGCTGGACCTCGGGCGCCGTCCGGGTGCTCGATTCCACGGACACGAGGTCTTTCTTTCCAACGATGAAGTGACCCGGGACGACCTGAACTTCGTTGCCGAGCGGATCGGCACGTTCGGAGATGACAACCGGGCGGGTATCGAACGGACACTTCATCGAATTTCCGCGATACGAAGCCGAACCCAGGACATCGTCGGACTGACGTGCCGAA